>CALBDR010000292.1 GCA_937927525.1 uncultured Candidatus Melainabacteria bacterium | reverse complement strand
AAATCAGTTCAAATCGGAGCATTTGAAACAAAAGAAAAACTTTTAAATAAACCAGAAATTGGTAAATTTAAAAAAAATGGAACTAAGCTTTTTAAAAAATTAATCGAATTCAGAACTGAAGAATCTGCTGATATGGCTATCGGTGATGAAGTGAATACTGAAGAATTCTTTAAAGATCTTGAGAAAGTAAATATCACTGGTGTTTCTGTAGGTAAAGGTTTCCAAGGTTTTGTTAAAGCACATAATGGTCACATCGGTAGAAGATCACACGGTTCTAAATCTAAAAGACAGATCGGTTCTTTAGGTGCAGGTACCACTCCTAGTAGAGTTCTGCCAGGTAAGAGAATGCCTACTATGCTTGGTAATGAAGTAATAACTATTGAAAAAGTTAAAATTGTGTCTTATGATGCTGAAAAGAGAGTTCTTTTAGTTAAAGGACCGGTTCCAGGAAAAGCTGGAGCTGAATTAAAGATTAAAGCATTTGGTGCAAAAGCTTGGAACCACAAAAACAAAAGAAAATTAGCTTTAGAAGCTGCTTAATAAACTTAAGTATGAATAAATTTCATTTAAATAAAGCCAGTATCACAATGATTCTGGCTTTATTTTTTTTAGTATCTTGCTCATATAACTCCAGTCCTAAAAAAGAAACTATAATCAACATGGGCTACATACTAAATTTCACTCATGCAGTTCCCATAATAGCTCTAGAGAAAAAATTGTTTCACGGAAAACTAAACCATTACCACTTCAGCTCAGGTGGATATTTATTAAACAGCTTACTCACAGAAAATATTGATGCAGCTTTTATAGGACCTGGTCCTTATATTAATGCTGTAGATAAAGGAGTTAAACTGAAACTGCTGGGAAGTTATGCTTATGGTGCTAACAGCTTAATTCTTAGTAAAAAGTTTCAGGGCAAAGATCTTAGCGAAATTAAAAACCTAAAAATGGCTGTACCTCAATTCGGTAACACCCAAGACCTACTCGCTAAAATGTTTTTAGATGATCTTACTAAAGAATATATAGCTATAACTCCAGCTGAGTTAGAATTTGCTTTTTTCACAAAGTCAGTTGATGCAGCTCTAGTTAGTGAACCATGGGCAAGTGTTTTAACTAAAAACGGTTTAATTAATGCAAGCAATCTTTTCAAAGAACGCCTAGAGCAAATAAACCAATTCCCAAGCACACTTTTAGTAGTCAATGAAGAACATTATCTGAGTCATGTTGAATTCTATAATAACTTTAAAGAGAAAATAAATACACTTTATTTAGAACTTCAATCTGGAAAAGATTTTAGTAAAGATATTGAAAATCACTTTTATCAGATTAATAAAAAAAGTCTTGAAAATGATTTAATTAAGCAGAGTCTAAAACAAATTAAATTTAATAATGATGATCATTTGAAATTTTATTTAAAACAATTAAGAGAAGCTGCTATCAAAGCAAAGTATTTAAAAAATTAATTTTTGCGGAAAAATGACCCCTAAAAATTTTGGAAATATTTTTGCATTATTAAATGCATGGATGCCTTTTCTAAAGAAGATCGCATATATTTTGCGACTAAGAATAAAATTGCATATGCTAAGAAATCACCTTTTTTAGAAAAAGAAATTATTTCACGGGTAATAAGTTCAAAAGAGTTTCAAAAATCGATATCTAAAAAACAGTATTTTACAGAAAAGCTAAAAAGAATGCATGCAGCTGAACATAAGCTTTATAAATGCTTCATGAAAAGGATAAAAAATTTACCTTTTGAAACAGAAACTGAAGATTTACTTAACTATATTCCATCATATGAAGAAATAAAAAACACTAATAGTTTTTCCTTTTTTTGTGGGACTACTCAAGCCTTATTTTTAATTAGCTTTAACTTATTACATTTACTAATAAACCTTTTTATAAATCCATTAATTTCATTTAGTTTAAGTTTTATAGCCAGTTATTCATTCATTTATTTAATTCAAAAAAAATATTTTTTAGCAGAACCAAATGAACTAGAAATAGAAATCGCAAAAGCTGCATTAAAGAAGGTATTAGAAGGAGAAAAACATGATACTGATACTCACATCATCTATTAGTTACTATCTTTTAAGTTTAGTAAGCCATTACTTAGTCTATAGATTTAGCATCCCAGTAAAAGCTTTAGCCAGAAAAAGTATGTCTCATAACGGTGCATTTATTTTAAGATCAGTTGCGACTACAACTGTAACCATTTTCCTTATTCAAGTTCTACCACTAATATTTAAAATCATCGAGGACTTAGCCTCTGACTTTAATGTCTCAGTCATATTTTCAGAATCTTATATAAGTGGGGGGTTCTTAAATAATTTCGATAGATTTTCAGCCCTTATGGCACAAATCGCAGCTTTACTTCAGCAAGTGGCACCTATAATTGCAGTATTCATAGGTGGTTTTAATCTTTTAAATAATTTATCTAAAGGGATAGCAGCTATCAAAAATGACTGAAGCAGAAAATATTTTAAATAAAGAAATAAAACTAATTAGTAATTTTAGTGTTAGAGATATAGGTTTCTTTTTTTTGATAATCGCTATTAACTACTCTCTTCTAGTCGGGTTGAAAATAAATCTAAACTCTACACTTTTTATATTCTTCATAGCGATAGAAACTTTAGTTTGGGTATTTATAAAAAGCTTTTCTATTAAAGCTTACGCACCTTTCCACTACCTTAATCTAATCAACTTTTATTTTAGAAATTTAAATCACAGTGGGGAAAAGTATTTTGGGAGTTATTATAAAGACACCCAAATATATCACTGTCAAGATTTGATTAACCATTCATGGTTAGATGAGAAAAAACATAAACAAATTGATAAAAGTTTTAGTAATTTAATTAAGAATCTCTACCAGATTGACAATGAACTGCAAATCAACTTTCGTATATTTATCAGCAATGAAAAAGAATATGGGACATTATTTCACCCGAAAAGAAATTTATATTTTGAAATTACAAGCATACAAAATCATAGTTTGATTGAAGAAGAAATAAATAATTTCTCGACAATAAATAATTTAAAGTTAGAAAGAATTAACTCAAAAAGCTTCATTAATTACTATAAAATATTTACTGGTATTAAAGTCTATATCAAGGAAAGAAAAGACTATTTAAAAACCAAATATTATATTTCTAATCTTAGTATTAAAAATTTCAAGTCAGAACATTTTTCTTTAAATGAATTAATAAAAAAAATCCCCTGCAAAAGTGAATTAAACCTAAAAATTAGTTTCAAAAACCATGAAAAATTATCTAAGGTGATTAAACTTAAAAAAAATATTATCAAACATCTAAATCCCCAAAACCATCATAATCACAGGCTTTTAGTTAAATTAGAAAATTTAGAAAAGCACATTTCTAAAGATGAAATCTATATAGAAGAAAAAATTAATATCAGGTTAATCTCTCAGAATAAAGATTCTTTAAAAATAAATGAAAATTCACTATTTAATCAAGAAATTAATAGTGAACTTGTAAGGTCAAATTTCTCTGAATATCAAAGCTTTATAAATAACTACATAAGTAAAACATCCATAAATTTAAATGAGTTAAAACAAGTAAATCCTTTTATAGAGGATAGAATAGGAACACCTCAAGGAGAAACAATAGCCTTCAAAGCAGATGATAACTCTTTTGTTAAATTTGATATCTTTAACAAAAATTTTTCAAACAACTATTCTATAAACTTTATCGGCGACTCAGGTTCAGGAAAATCACTTGCAGCAAAACTATTAATGAAAAGGCTTTCAAAAAACACAAAAAATAAATTCATCATTATTGATAGTTCTTTACATGGCTGGGAAACTATATCTGAAGAATTATCAGGGAATATAGAAAACTTTGAGAATCCCAGTAATATTGATAGTTCAATCAACTCTATAAAAAACTCACAGCTTAGTTTATTCAATTTCTATGCTATTGAAAAAGATGTGAAAACAAGTCAGTCATTGATTCTTAGCATATTAGAAGAAATCACAAAACTAGTTAAAGAACAAAAATTAAACTATTTTCTAATTATTGATGAAGCATGGAAATTACTAATTAATGAAAATTCAAAGGTATCTTGTGAACTATTAAGTAAAGTTGCAAGAACTGGAAGATCCATGAATATTGGTTTATGGACACTATCTCAAAAACCTAAGGATATAAATCGAGATATTCACTCAAATGCAAGTAATAGTTTTATTTTTCAGATTAAAGAAGAGAATGACAAAGATGAAATTAGTAAATATCTCAGCATAAACAAACACGAAAGAGATTTACTAAATAGTTTCGAAATCAAACAAAGAGGCTTTGCACTAATGAAAAATCAATACTTCTCAGGCTTAATAAAATTCACCTTTGAGGAGAGTGAATTCCAGTCCTTAAACTCGGAGTACAAAATATGTTAAAAAGATTATTACTTAAAACATTGACTATAAAAGAGAATGATAAGTACTTCATCGTTATAATTACGTCTCTATGTTTAGTAATCATATTTTCTTTTCTAGAGATTTCAGAAACAAAGAAACAACTAAAAGCTAAGAATCAGATTTATATTAAAAATAGTATTTTAAAAACAAATCAATTTAATAAAGAACAGGAAATAGATACATTTATTGATAAATACTTAAAAAATATTTTCAGCTCAAACTCAGACAGTGATTTAATTTGGTTAGAGAAACATAGTGATCAAAAATTCTTTTTAGATACACTTAGTAAGCATTTAAACACTAGAATAAAAAAACAAATAACAAGTAACTTTATTATAAAGAGGCTCTATAGAGAAAAGTTAGGCGCTAATAATATTGAAAAAATTATTATTTTTGGTGAAGAAAGGTTTACTAATTCAAACTATCAAAACAGAGTACTAGTGATTGAATTAGTGTTAAATACTGAGTCATTAGAAGTTAAGGAAATTATTTCGATAAAAACATTAAATGAATAAAAATAATTTCTTAATTCTAACTATATTGCTGCTATCACAGATTCCTGTCCTAGCCTTTCCCCTTGATGATCTCATAGATAATATTAATAACAAAATAAAAACCTACCCAGAAGTTAGAGAAAGAAAAATTCATTTTAAAACTGGTAAAAGTCCACTTGCAGCTTTAGAAACTATCGAAGACAAAACTAAAAGAGAGTTTGAAAAAGCTAAGCAAAGCCAGGAAAGAATAGTCACAATCGGTGCTGCAAATAAAATTGTAGGACTTGCTGATGGTTTCATTAACGTTAAATTCCAGGTTCAAGATGGTATAAAAAATGCCTTAAAGGATGTGTTTATAGGTTACCCAGAGTATCAAAGAAGAAAAATAACAGAAGAGATTACTAACGCAAATATAAACTCACATATAAATCTATTAGACTTTGTTTATCAGTTTGATTTCAGTGATTACTTTTCAAATCTATATCTTCAAAAAAATTCAATAACTCATGAGCAAATATATAACAAACTCAAACAAATAAGTTTTAGTTTAGTAATATTAGTAACACTTATAAAGTTAATTGAATCGTTTTTCATAAAAGAAAATGTTGCAAGAGAAAGAATTGAATTAATTATTAAAAAATCAATACTTTGTTTATTACTATTAATTACGTTAGATCAAATCTGGTCTTTAGTATTAAAGTCCTGTCTATTTTTAGGTGAGTATATAAACAACATAAATACTTTCGTTGAAAATAAACTGAGTTACATAAACCTTACTCAAAATCTAATTTCATCCTGGGAAAGTCTTCTAAATAGAATTGGATATTTTCCAGCATTAATATTAAGCCTGATAGATACTTGTAGCCATTTTATATTTTATTCAGTAATCGCATTTACAAGTCTAGTACTAGTAATAATTAAATTAAGTTCGCCTTTATTAATTATTACAGAACTATTTAATAACTCTAAATCCATAAATCTAAACTACTTCTTGCTATTTATAAAATTAATTTTTTTATTTATGCTTTTTCCACTTT
>CALBDR010000291.1 GCA_937927525.1 uncultured Candidatus Melainabacteria bacterium | reverse complement strand
CATTTGCAGAGTCTTGATCTTCGAAGTAATCCCTAATGATTCCTAATTTATCACCACAGGGCCAGATGAAAGGGACTACTTTTATTTTGTAGGATTCTTTATTGAAAAATTTCTGCATTTTTCTTCCATGCTCTAAAGCGCTCTCTGGCTGGACATTAAAGCCATGAAAATAAATCAAAAGTTCATCTGCTTTAGAGTCTTTTACGTGACTCGCGTCCATCTTTCTTAGCGTGATTCGTTACAAATAGCATGTTAAAAAATTATCACAAATTCACCTTGAATTTTTTTATTTGGGAATTTATCTCGAAGGTGCTTGATAGCTTCATCTATAGTCCCGAAGAAGTATTCCTCATGTATTTTAGTCATTTCTCGAGCGAAGAAGATTCTATTATCTTTGTTTGATTTTTCTATTTCTGTATCTTTCTTGTTACTAGTTTTTGTTTCTGAATCGACTTCAGGTTCAGGGAAAAAAATATTTTTAATATCTTCAAGTGTATCTATGACTCTATGCGGGCTTTCATAAAAAACTAGTGCTTTTTCTTCTGGTATTAGGCGTCTTAGCACTCTTCGGCGCTGCTTACCACCGTGAGGTAAAAAACCTTCAAAACAGAAACGACTACAGTCAATAGGACAAACGCTAAGTGCAGTGCTAAGTGCAGAAATGCCGCCTATAGGAATGATTTCAGGTTTTATTTCATGTGCCCATAGCTTACTAAGTAATTCAGAGCCAGGGTCGGAGATTAGTGGAGTGCCTGCATCTGAGACAAGGGCCAAAGTTATTCCTTGATCAAGATATTTTACAACTTCATTGATTCTTTTATGTTCATTTTCTTTATTTAAACTGATTAATTTCTTATCTTTAACTCCGAAATGGTTAAGTAATTTAATGCTTACCCTAGTGTCTTCACAAAAGATAATTTCTGATTCTTTTAGCTTTTCTATAGCTCTAAAGCTAATATCTGAAAGATTTCCTATGGGGGTAGCTATTATGTAGAGGGGCATTTTTGATCCTTAAATATTATTAATGTTCAGTTAATTGTATTAAATTTAGTTTAGATGATGCAAACTAGTATCTCTATTATTTAAAATTGGGTCATGGCAAGTGTTCGGAGTCCAGCTAGAAATGATATCCCAGTTTTAGATTTTGAAGACTTTGCTAAAGGTATTTTAACGTTAGCTAATGCGGGAAAAAAGCTAGAAAGACTAGAGGAACTAGGCGTAATTTCTAGTCAAACTTCTAGAAAAAAGGCTCAAGCTTTATCAAAAAAACAAGAGATCTCTAAGGATGATCGCAAAATATTAGGTGAACCTCTTTATAGGGCTATAGAATATTTCCCCAAGATTTTACAAGAGGAAGTTGTAAAACTTGTTAAAGAAAATAAATTTTCTCCTTCTGATCTTGAAGAGATTAAGTTTAGTGTTGGTGGTCCAGCTAGAATTGATGACGGTAAAATCGACCCTTATACAGGCATGCCAATACTCCAGTTAGTAAATAACTATGAAGTTAGCTCAGATGATTTATTAAAAGTAAAGCAAAAACTAATTTACGATGAAAAAAGCCAGAGAGCTGGTCATATACACCCTGATGACACTAGTCGTTTTTCATTTAGTTACGATAATGCTCCTGATGTGGATGGTAATTTAATTCCGACTCATCTTACTATAAGGATCGCTAAACCAGAGATTCCTGAGTTACCAAGTGAGATGAAAGGTATTGTTGATGATGCGATCAAAAACAATAAAAAAATACTTTTCTTAGGGCAAACAGGCGTAGGTAAAACTACGTTAATGAAGATGATCACCAAGTACTTAGATGAAAAGCGGATAGAGACTTATGTTTTTGATAAAAGTAAAGAAATTGGTGGGCATAAACCAGCGCCACTTAAAACTCTAGGTAAGTTTGTAAGACGTTTTGTTAATCAACCTTTTAAAACTATGTCAGAGAGCATTATTAATATGTTTGAAAACCATAACCCTAAAGTAGGTCTTTTCGATGAACTTTCAGATAAATTTGAATTTGAGGCTGTGCGCAGATCTATTGTTGAAAAAGGGATGCCGACTGGATTTATATTTATTCATGGTCGCAGGCTCGCTGAAGTTATGAAGTCTGAAAATATAGTAAAGCTTTTAGCTCCTATTAAAGAAGTGATAGTGGGAGATGCACAGGCTGAAAAGTCACGATCTGGTAATGTTGAGGACAAGACTAGGTATAACTTAGTCGGTAAACCGTTGGTTGACGTAGTCATTGAGATGCGTGGCAGAAATAACTATGTTATCCATAAAGATGCTGAGGCTTCAATGAAATCACTATTAAAAGGGGAAAAGCCACTTGCAGAGAATGTCTTTGGACATGATTCCTTGAATTTTGAACCTTTAGATTACTTTATTGAACCAGCAGACCCTGAAGCAGGAAATCCAATTGCAAGACCTAATAATAGAAGGTTTTCATAATCTAATCTTAGATAATTTGGGAGAGAGTCTTAATCTAGGGTTACCGAGAAATCAGGAGTTAGTAATAATAGTGGAGCTAATAGCAAGAAAGCTAAATTGCGGGCAAGATCTCATTATAGAGAAATAAATTCACGTGACTTAGAGGCAAGAATTTCAGATCTTGCTAATGCTGCTAAGTCTATACCTTTAACAAAAGAACAGAAGCAAGAGCTACAAATGATTCTTTACCCGAGGCTTTAGAAGTTTTAGAAAAAGCTAAAGGGCAGTTAGTTACTGCCAGAAGTGAAGATGAACAATTTGCTGCGGATGCACTAGTCACGAGTGCAGAAATAAAATTTAATGAAGCAGAATCGAATCAGTAAAATTAATATTATGCTAATTTCAAAATAATAGATTAAAATTCTTTAATTTAAGAGACAGTGTGTATTATTTTATATTAGTATTTACTCTTAACTATGCCTATAACTTCAACCACAACCTCAGCTGAAAA
>CALBDR010000290.1 GCA_937927525.1 uncultured Candidatus Melainabacteria bacterium | reverse complement strand
GTTATATACTTGGCTTAAACAAAGCATTTCCTGATATTCGTGAAAATGGCTTAATGGGAGTGAAACAAGAGTTCAAGTTTATAAACTCCCAAAGCGGGCACTTCTCTAACTTTACGACGCTTGCAGCAATAGGTGTCGGACGCAAGAATGCTTTTAGAATTCCATGTGATGAACATAATGTTATTAATATAAAAATCTTCAGGGAAACTTTAGAGGACTGTGTTAAAAAGAACATCTTAATACCTACTGTTTTAATTACTATCGGAACTACTGATGCTTGCTCACTGGATAACATAAAAGAAGTTCATGATGTAATAGAAGAGCTGGCTAAAAAATACCCTGACATGCATAGACCTCACTTACATGTGGATGCAGCCATAGGCTGGGCTTTCAGCTTCTATAATGACTATAATTTACAAGAAAATAAATTACATTTCCGTAAATCTATGATCGAGAAATTAGCTGATATTCAAAGCGTTTGTAAAAACTTCTATTTAGCAGACTCTATTACCTTAGACGTCCACAAGACTGGCTTTGCACCATACAGTTCTAGCTTTGTTATCATTAAAAATAAAGACGACTTTAAAACTTTAACCTGGGACTCAGGTGACTTTAAATACTTTAATCCTGCTGAATTCCAAATTTCACCAGTATCATATAGTTTAGAGTGTACCAGAAGTGCTTCTGGAGTCTTTGCCACCTCCATGGCTTTAAAAAGTTTAGGTATAGAAGGTTACCAAACCCTTTTAGGCGCAGGTTTACAGTACACTGAAATCTTAAAAGAGAAGTTTTCTGCATTAAAGAATGTAGCTATTGTTAATCCTAACTTAGGCTTCACTTGCCTATTTAGACCATACCCTAGTTTTGTAAAAAATGCTGAAATCCTCATAGAAAAAGAGAAGTTTTCTGAAGACTTTCAGCTCCACTCCAAAGAACTTACAGAATATGTAAAAGGTTTCTTTAAATACTGGAAAAACCACAAGAGTCCTAATATCCCTAACGTCGACTATATCGCATCTGCAGCATGGGGACAATACGGAGACGGTGAATACGAAATACCGAGTTGGAAAGCTTATATACTTAACCCTAGAGCTGGTAAATACATAGATGCCTTCATTACAGAATTTATGAATATCCGTAATGAGTATGAACACCACTTACCTAAAGAATACTTAGAGAAATTAAAAAGTATTTTTTAAGCTTTTTATGAGCGATCATAGCAGCTCAGGGTAAAATATAATTAATGATTGAAAAATCTCTGGAGTCAAAAGTACTTTACAAAGGTCGTTTTTTAGATTTTGTTGAAGACCAAGTCGAAATTGAAAACTCAGGAGGCATAATTGCCCCTAGACAGTACTTTACCCACCCAGGTGGCGTATGTGTGGTTCCAGTTTTAGATGATGATTATATCGTTCTTATCCGTCAATTCAGAACACCTGTAGGTGAGATTATTTATGAATTTCCGGCTGGAAAGAAAGATGCAGGAGAGGAGCCTTTAGATACTGCGGTAAGAGAACTTAAAGAAGAAACTGGATTCAGTGCAGAAACATGGATTGATAAAGGTTTCATCTACCCTAGTCCAGGTTATTGTACAGAACAGCTTCATTTATTTATAGCTAGAGACCTAGCCTGTGGCGAAGATAACCCAGATGAGGGTGAGATTTTAGAGACTTCTATTATTAAAATCCAAGAAGCTATGGATATGGTTAACAATGGTCAAATCAGAGATGCTAAGACTATTTGTGGTTTGTTTTATTTATTCAGTAAACTTCTAAATGATTCACATAAAAATCTATCTAAAAAGTGAGCAGTTTATATCAAAAACTGCTCACTTTTTCTTTGTATTAAAGTAAACATCAATACTAATGATGAGGAAAATAAAAATGATTAACACAGAAGAATTGAATATTAGCGTAGGTGGTGGTTAAACTTGTGATTGCGGAAGATACACAAGCAAAAATGCACCTGTAGTATCACAAACCCCAACTCCAGTTGCAACTAATTCTGGAACATATGCATAGTTAATCAATTATTAAATAGCAATTTTATACAGCCCTGCAACGAGGCAGGGCTTTTTTTTGCCAATTTTAGGAAGCTCAATATTTTTTAGGATAAAGAAATGAAAAGATCAGCAATTAAAACAGAAGAATTAGGTCCTACAATAGGTTCATCGATAAGAGTACCTACAATTAAAAGTACTTTAATAAGAACTTCATTTGCTAATGCAAGCAAATCTTAATATAACTAAAACTCTCATTGACGACTTATTAAATCCCGATTATCTTATTAGATAAGGTTTTATAAGCCATTTTGATTATGAAAACAAGTAAAAAAGGAATCAAACTCATTAAAGAGTTTGAAGGTTTTAGGAGTAAAGCATATTTATGTTCAGCAGGGGTTTGGACTATAGGTTATGGTTCGACTCTCTACACGAATAATCATAAAGTAAAACAAGGTGATCAAATCAGCCTAACTGAAGCGGAAGAATTAATTGCAAATGACTTAATTAAATTTGAAAATGCTGTTAACAAACTAGTAACAGTTCAAGTCAATCAAAACCAGTTTGATGCATTGGTTTGTTTTATCTATAATATCGGTGAAGGAGCATTTAAAAGCTCAACTCTTCTTAAAAAGATTAATCTTAAGGACTTCACTGGAGCAGCTGATGAATTTTTAAGATGGAATAAAGCTCCCAGCCCCTCTACAGGTAAACTTAGAGCACTTCCAGGCTTAACAAGAAGAAGAACTGCTGAAAGAAAACTATTTTTAAGTAAAGCTGGAACAGCTAGCACCACAAAAACCACTCAAAAAACAGATACTCAATCTAAAAAAGCAAGTATAGATAAGAATTTTTCATTAGATGAACTAAAAAAACAGTTAATCAAAAAAGAAAATAACTCAATCAACAACAAAGTCAAAAACCTTATATTAAAGCAAGCGCAAATAAAATTTGGGGACAAAAGTAAAGAATTTGCTGAGTTTAATGCTTATCTTCAAGGTTTAGCTGATGGAATCAATATTAGTAAATCTATCGCTAAATCTAAGTAAAATTAAATTAACATATCGTTAAGCCTTTTGAGGAAGAATATATTATATGGCTTTCAAGTTTAAACTTGAAAAAATTCTTAGGATGCGGCATGAAGCCGTGCAAGAGATGCTCGCCAAGATTCAAGAAATTGAAAAGAAAATCAGTGAAACACGTGTAAATATTAAGTTGAAACACGCTCAAATTAAAACGAATCAAGAAGAAATGGTTGAAACCAATTACCAGTTTGCTGAAGCCTATTTAAGAATTTTAAAGAAGCTCAATAAAGAATTTGAAAAATTACATGAAAATTTAGCTCAATATAAGAAAGACAGAGTTCAAGCTCAAAAAGACCTACTCGATGCAAGAATGAAAGCGGAGGCTCTAGAAAAGTTAAAAGAAAAGCAAGCAGAGGAATACTATGAAGAGGAGAATAGAATAGAGCAACTTGAAACTGATGAAAAAGTTTCATTAAAATTCGCAACCGAGATGCTCAAACGCCAACAAGAAGAGGAAGAGGATGACGAAGCTTGGCTCTAATAACGAAATAGGTGAACTACTAAAACGAATAAAACAAGAAACTGAGCTTTCCTACGTAAAACAAGCATCTGAAAGGTATTCACAGGAATTTGATAAAATCGCTGATGATTTATTGGATTTCTCTAGCTCATCCTTCACAAATACCGAAGAACAAAAAAACCTAAGTGTTGAAAAATTAATCTCTGAAATAATCAACTTTCTTACTAATGCATTAAATAGAACAGAGAGAATCAGTCTACAGCTAAGAGAATGGTATGCTGCACATACTCCAGAAGCACCTCACATAATGCATATCCCTCTTCATCCAGCTAATGATTATTCATTACACCCTGAAGCCTTGAAAAGGCTAGGGGCAGATTTTAATAATTTCCAAGACTATGATAACTTTCTAAAAAATGTCAGAAATCAAATTGATATTTGTAAAAACTGTAAGTGTTTGCTTGAGGAACAAAAGCACTATATCGAAAATTCAGACCTTAGCTACATAGATATTCAATTGGATATTCCAGAAAAAGAAATTTTGCTGCAGACTTTAAAAGACTATAAACCAGCTATTGAAAATATTTTGATACATTATCAAAATTTTGGTGATAAGTTGCCCGGGAATCTTTATGCTGAAGGAGGTTTCATAGGTCATGCCTTCTCTAAAAGTAATATTGCTGCTCTAGAGTTATATCGAATCAAAAAAATCCTTACCCTAATTCGTGAGGGGATGAGCTCTGATCACCTCTATTTATATCAAAAAGTCTTCGAATCACAAGTTCGACTCAATAAACTTTTAAACAAAGCTATTGCAAAACATGGTATTGACTCCACACAAGCAAAGCTTTATAGTGCTCAAGCTGAGGCTGCCAGGCTGGCTAAAAGATACATCGAAGAAGTCCACCAACTCACCCAATCAAAATTAACAGTAGATATCAAAGAAGTTGCAACCTGGTTTACAAAAGGAAAAATAAACGAAAATCATCCGCTTCATAAAGATAACCCAGACAATATTCTAACTAATATAAAACGCGATTTCTTAAGTTCAACAAATATTGAAAGGATTCAATCCCTTTACCAAGGGGCAAATCCACGTTATCTCAATGCAATCAAAAAAATCTCAAATAAACAAAAATTAATTGAAAAATATATTAACTTTCACAGAGATAATAATATTGATGAGCTTGAAATAGTTAAAACACTAGTCAACCTTCACCAAAATGGAGGCAGGCTAAGTAAAAGAATAGACACAAAAATAGTTAGAGAAGCTTTACAGAACATAGGTATCAGCAGTTCTTATTTAGATGAAATACAAACTGAAATCCTCAGAGTGACTAGAATGAATAATGAACTCTGTTTCAATAAAGTCATCGACTCACTTTTAAATTTAGACCCAAATATAGATGAAGAGAAATTCAAGCAACTACTTGCAATCTGGCTAAATGCAAACTATTTTCCTATTAACGAACAAGGTTTTCAAATTCATACTAGTTTTTTCACAGAAGCATTTAGTAGGAATGGTATAGCCAAATATGCGATAGACTTCTTTGAAAATGAATTTATTCATCAAGAGTCAGATAATTTAGATATTGAAGACATTCAAAAAATCATTGCGAAATTTGAAAGTAATCATGGACCTAATGCTGATTACAACAGGATCATAGAGATCGTAGTAAAAGTATGCTTTTTATCAACACGCCTCAATTCATTAAACATATACAACCAAGTAACAAAAAAAAGATTTCAATACCATGACCTTTTCTTTTCAGAAGGTGGTAAAACTACTGAACAAGTAAGGGCATGGAATAGTTATCGTTACTTAAGCTGGGCACAAAACATCGCAGAAGATTTTAATAAAAATGACGATAAAATGCTGTGGTTGCTTTTAAGTAAAAAGCTTAATATCAAAACTTGCTTCAAGTGCTTAAAATACTTATCCAGACTTAACCATAGTCGCAATATGCTAATTAAAGATTTAACCAGATTTAGTTCTAATGATGGCTCTAGCCATTTATTTGATATTGAAACAGCTTACTTTGAAAACTTCAAAAATGAGAGTAATATCTCAGCTGTTCTGTGCCGAGGTGGTTCTTACTTCGATGTTCAAGCCATGGATATAATTTGTGAAATTGTCCAAATCCAATACGCCGACATAGTTAACTATAAACATAAAAACTTTGCCCAAAGAATTGATCGAATTATAGACTCAGAGTCAGGCTTCTCTAAAACTAATATTAAATATTTTAACGACCATATCACTAGTCACAAACAAAGCCTTAAATCCAATTCTGGTGCACATAGACTCTCAAGACAACTTTATTACGCACTATGGGGCGTCAGAAGTGGTCTCTACTATAACTTAAACTTCTTGAAAGAAAAAGACATAGTCATACTTCTAAGACAATTCAAACACTTAATGGAGCTTGGAGATATACTCGAAATTCTAGTCGCTGAGACTGCCCACGATCAATGGTTTGGTAATATTTACGAGCATTATCCAATTAAACTTCTAGAGATGAAATGGTTTCAAAAGGCAAGCTTGCTAAATGGCTACTTTAGAAGAAGTAGTCAAGTACGTGAAGCTCTAGATTTATTTTCTTTTTTAGATAAAGATTATCAATTTATAGAAGAAGAAGTAAACCAACTCCTTTTAGAATTCAAAAGTCTTTTCAATATTGAATATCAAGGTGAGGAGACTTTGAAATTCGACTTTAACAGAGACTCTAGACTAAATTCCATAGACTTTTCATATATATATAAGACTCTTTGTTATAGATTTGATGATTTAGAAGTTAGTAAAGATCCTTTCTTTCAAACACTTGTCTTCAATCTTTTTAACTTAGAAAACCTAGAGTATTTCCACGAACAAAAATTCAAACTATCTAGATTTAATCAAGTAAAGCGTGATAAATTCGGTATAATTTCTGAATTTTATCGAAATCTTAGTATTAAACTAGATCAACTTGCAAGAAAAATTCAAAGCTCTGTCTATCCAGAAAAATATAGAAATATAGACAGTCTCTTTAAAAGAATTAGTAATTTACTTAGTCAATACGAAAAAGACTTAAATTCACAAACTCAATTAGAGATTGATAGAGCAATCCAAGAATATCTCTAAAAATTATAGAGTCCTTAACCAGTACTTAACTTAAAAGTTTAAAAATAAACATATATTAACTAAGTTTTGGTGCTTATAACCATTACTTAATCTAATTTACCTACACTAATATTATGAGTAATTTACAAGGATCAACTCTATCTGGTCAAAGAGACCATAACCGGGATTTAAAACAAGAGCCTAGCAACACACAGTCCAAAGCAGCAGCAAATGGTAATAAAGTTGTTAATGGTCAACTTGGTGCGAAAGGCAAAAGCTTTGCGCAGCAAATGGCTGCATTAAATAAAAAAGGTGATGATGTTCGTAATAAACTAGAGACACCTCAACAAGAATTTGACCCAACGGTAGATTTAACAGAAGAAGAATTTGCAAAACTTCCAGATGACTTAAAAAGTCTTTACATGAGGGAAAGGCAAAAAAGAGCGCAAAGACAACAAAGAATTAGTTCCAACAACCAAGAAGCAGCCCCAGATGAAACTCAAGCCATGGAGCAATCTCAAAAGAAACTTGGGCAACAATTGCAAGACAATCAAAGAGCAATGCAACAGTCTCAAGGGCAAGATGCTGCTCAGATGCAGGAAATTGATGAAGATTCTATCTATGAAAGTAAGCAAGAGAGCATAGCTCAAGCAGCACAAGACAAACAAGAGCAGGTTAACCAAGCCGCAGGAAATGCTCAACAACAACAGCAACAAAGTGCTGAAGAACAAAGACAACAGCAGTTAGCACATTGGGAAATTTTAGCACCACGTATCTTAGAAGACGGAAAAAACAAAGCGATTCGTTTAGACATACCTGATGTCGAAGACGTTAAGACAATTATCGTAAAAATGCGTGGAAGTAGTGTCGATATCCAAGCTATCGGTTCAAAGGATTTGGTGAAAATCTTTAAAACTAAAGAAGGAATGTTGAGATCTACTCTAGCCAAGAAAAACGTAAGAATGGGCTCTGCAAGAGTACTTGATGCAGCAGCAATATATGGGGCGTAATCATGAATAACCTACACCACCTTTCTCAAAACCAGACTCTAAGTTCAACTGAACTTATGTCAACTATCTCTGGAAACATCGCGGGGATGGGCTTAGACGGTCATAGGGCTAAAAGGTGGGGCTTCAGAGACTTTATGCATGGTGGCGAAATTGTAGACGAAGGTTTCAGCATGAAACAAGGAAAACAAGAACCAAGAATTGGTGAGTGGACTAAGCTTTATGTCAAAGGTAAAGGATTTTTCACAGTAAGGGACCATAATAAAGGGAAGACTATGTATACCAGATTAGGTGACTTTCATATTGATGGTTCTGGGGACATGGTTACAAAAGAAGGCTTTTTAGTAATGGGAACTCCACTTGAGGGTTCATATACCAGACTTAGAAGAGAACACAGGTTCAGTCACTATAATACCGACCCTACAAATATCACTGATTTTGCGACAGAGAATGTCTTTAGATATAATAGCAGTGGAGCTGCTCAAGAATTAAATCCACCAGGAAGACCTATCGGTAACACCCAAACAATTAATGTTGCCTTAGACCCACGCAATGGTAAATATTTAGGTTTGTACGATGAAATTAAAGTCGCTGAAGATGGCATAGTTTATGGAAAAGATGGTAACAACTTAGTTTCTCTTTATAAAATTCAGTTAGCAAACTTCAACAACGCTGAAGGTTTAACTGACATGAAAGATGGAGTTTACTTTGAACCTAATGATCGTTCTGGTTTACCGACTTTAGCTAGTACAAATAGTACTATCATTTCAGAGGCGATTGAAAAGAGTAATGTTTTCAGTAAAGTTGAAGCACATTACTTAACTGAAGCACAGAGATACTTCCAGTTCTCAACTCAGGCACAGAAACTTGCAGATAAAATCACAGGTACTGCTATTGAGTTGATTCAGTAATTTTCTGTAATACTTTATTTCTTAATATACTAGAATATTCTAGATGCCAATCACGGTTATAAATAGAGACGACACCAATCTATACCCTTTACATCCTGGTCTTAAAGAGAAAATCGATGTTTGCACATGTGCTGATTGGGAAAAATTAGCAGAAATCTGTTTTTCTGAAACACAAATTTATGAGCACAAAGATAAAGAAATATGTCTAAGTTTTTGCCTTGAAACTGAAATTAAGGAATTAAACAATAATTTTCGTAACAAAAATAAAGTTACAGATGTTCTTTCTTTTAATAGTGTTGAACCTGTTATCGAACTTGATAGTGAAGACCTAATACCTTTAGGAGATATCATAATC
>CALBDR010000289.1 GCA_937927525.1 uncultured Candidatus Melainabacteria bacterium | reverse complement strand
CTCCCTAGATCTTTGTCTGTGACAGTCTTTTCTTTTTTATTTAATGTATAAAGATGAAAGTGTTTATTTTTATCAGAGTAAGTAAGAAAGTTTAAGTGATTTTCTTCTTGTTGTTTTACAAGCTTTCTGAAGACTTCTTCTTTGTCTGTTGCTAATTCTATTGTTCTGAATTGGATTGGTAATTCTCCAGAAATAGTTGCTAAGTCTCTGGTGATACTAAAGCCTGCAGGGATCAGAAACTCAGGGCTAATAGTAAAACTGAGAATTTTTTTTTGTAGTTCTGGACTGAATTGTTTGAAACTCTTAATAGTATTCTCTTTAATTGGAGTATAGAGGTAAGCTTTTTCTTGTCCATAAAAAAGGTAGTCCTGATTTTCTTTATCAAGTAAATCTGATTTAACGATAGCTTTAGCTGTGGTTTTTTCTTCAGATACTTCAAGTTCTAATATTTCAGGTTCTTCGTTTTTCTTTTCAAGATCTTTAAGAATTAATAACCAATTTTTGGTTCCCTTTTGGTAAATACCATCAAATCTAAAGTCTCCACCAGGTTCAGCAGCAAACATTTTTTGTTTGATCTCTTGGGGTATGGTGATCGCATTTACGCTTAATGCATTAATTATTATGAAAGTAAATGCGAGCAATCGAAGCATGGATATCATTTTATCAATATTAGAAAGAGGGAACATCGAAATTTACTATCCCCGCAACAAAGCTGACGGTGTATTACTAAGTCATAATAAATTTCTAAGCTAAATGATAAAACTAGAGATCAAAACAATAATCCCTATTAGGAAGTTGAATTTATGGATTTTTTCACTGGTGTTATGTAATTCTTTAAAGTTCTCAGCTTGATTTGAGTATGCCTCATGAATTTCCGGGCTGAGTGTGTAGATTAGATAAAAACTTAAGACTGAAATTAGAACTACTCCTAGGGCAGTTATGATTTGGGGGATGCCCCAGTTAAGTTTCTGGATCAAGATCAAATCAATGCTATATGAAATTAAAAGAATGATGACCGCGATATTAAGCCAGGCATCATATCGTGCAAATATATCTACCATTAATTTAGCAGCTTCACTTCTTTCTAGAACTTTAAAAATTACTGGCGCCATTAGTGCACCTAAAGTTATAGTTGAGCCGATTACTACTATTAGTGAGCTTAATTTGAAGAAATTAAGGATGTAAGAAATGATTTGCATATTTATTATTATGGCAGCTGATTTGTAGAAGTTTTAGTTCTTCAAAAAAATATTGAGTCTTACGAGACTAAATTTGTTAAAAAGATCATTTATTTCTTGAAGCTGTTACTTAGATTTATCCAGTGCTTGAACAAATTAATACAGAATCTAGGATATGATCTAGCAGTTTCTAATAGAGTTGTAATTAGTGAGATATTTGTTGTTGACTTTGAAAGCTCCGTATTAATTTCTCCGATAAATTGAGTAAGAATTTCTTCTTCTGTATCGTCATTTGGAGCATTTTTTGTTAGAAGATTAGTTGTTAATCTGCTTAGCTCTTCTACTATTTTTTGTCGTTTATCTGGTGCATTGTCTAGGACATCATGAAGGTTTCCTATTATTTGGTTCAGAGATTGCTTTATCTCACCAGTAAGTACTTTGTGGAGTTGATCTGTCTGAAGACTCTTCATCATAGCTGTTAATACTGGATATTTTTTTGATGTCTTATTATCTAAGAGACTGATTATATTATTTGGTCTTTGCAGTAATTTAGTAATTAGTGATATTAAGGCATTCGTATGTTTTTTTGATATTAGAGTGTCAATCAAGGGAATTAATTTTTCTGTAAATTTTTCTTTTGCTGATAAAGTTCGCTCATCACTATTATCTCCGATAGTACTATAAGTTTTTAACATGCTAGTTCTATTTATTTGCAGCATTTTTTTATAATAGCGCAATACGTATCACTAAATCAACTTGGGTTATAGATGTTCTTTGTGATTAGTTAAACCTTATTAGCAGCTAATTCATCAAAAACTTTTTTAGCAAAAGGTGTTGCTATCTTGAGCTTCTCAGCTTCTGAGATCACGTAACCTAGAAGCTCATCTGTTTCTAATTTTTTACCTGCTTCTAAGTCTTGGAGCATGGAAGTTTTAAAGCTAGCCCATTCGGGTCTATTTGTAAGCTCCCAGTGTTTTTCTGGAGTTTCTTCACTAATATTTATACCTTTTGTTCTAGCTACTTTAGTGGTCTCAGCCATGATTCCTAAAGCTTCTTTTGTGGCTTGAGGATTTTCTGCAAGCTCCCCTAAAGTCGCTCTATAGAGAGCACTTATAGGATTAAAAGCTGAATTCCATACTAATTTAGCCCATTGATCCTGGACTATGTTTTCTGATTTTTTAACTGTAATATTACATGAATCTAAAACTTCTCCAATTCTATTAACTCTATTCATTCCTCTTTCAGTATGGATTTCGCCGAATTGAAGTCTATAGAGGTTTACTGGATTATAGATTTGAAGATAGACTCCTGGTTCTATTGTTTCAGCAGCAACATTCGTTAGGCAGCCTAAAACGGATCCTTTCCCTAATACACTTTCTACTTTCGCTTCATTACTAACACCGTTCTGTACTGAAAGTACAGTAGTATTTTCATCAAATTTAGTTTTTATATCTTCACAAGTGGCAATAGTGTCTTTAGATTTTACGCAAAGTAAAATGACTTTTTCTTCTTCAGGGTTTATTTCTAGTTCAGAGTACTTTTCAACATAGTTGAAAATATCTGTTGAAAACTTTTCGATGTGACTAATCTCACCATTCATTTCTTTTCGATATTCGATAGCTCTATTTTCATTTAGTGCATTAATTACTCTTGGGCGAGCAATTAAGCTTAATTTATGTTCTTTACTATCTTTTAAAGCTTTTGCAAGCAAGCAAGAATAAAAGCCACCTACAGAGCCGATCCCATAAACAATAATATGCATATTTTTGATTATGCCATGAAAACTATGCTAATGGTAGAATTCTTAGATATGCAGATAGATCAAGAGTTTTTCCTAAGTTTATTATCTAGAAAAATTCTAGCTAACTCTATTCAGAATTACTTAATAGCTATAGGTATTTTTATAGTTTTAAAGTATTTTTTTAGGCTTGTTTTTTCTCAAATCGTTGATAAGCTTGAGTATTTTGCTCAAAAGACGTCCACTAAATTTGATAATTATTTAGTTGAACTTATAGCAGGAATTCATCCACGAACTTATGATTATATAGCTTTTTACTTTGGTGCTAAAACTCTGAGTTTAAGTGTGGATATAGTTCACGTATTAAATGCAATTTTGACCGTTTTAATTATTTTTCAGGTTATTTTATCTTGTAATGATTTAGCAGCTTATCTTTTAAAGAAGGTATTGCATGTAGATGAAAATACTACTCAGCAAGATGATAAGACGGTTTTTGATGGTTTGATTCTTCTTATAAAAATTATTTTGTGGATTATTGGTCTTTTACTGTTACTTGCTAATTTAGGAGTTAATGTTAGCTCTCTTGCAACAAGTTTAGGTATCGGTGGTATTGCTATTGCTCTTGCTGTTCAAAATATTTTAGGTGATATTTTCAGTTCTTTCTCTATCTACTTTGATAAACCTTTTGCTGTTGGTGATTTTATTTCTATCGGTTCTGATACAGGTACTGTAAAGAAGATAGGTTTAAAAACTACTCGTATTCAAACTCTTCAAGGTGAAGAGCTTATAGTGGGCAATAAGGAGCTTACTAGTACTAGGATTCAGAATTTCAGAAGAATGGATGCTAGAAGAGTTGTTTTGCATATCGGTATGACTTACAGCATGACTGTTGAACAGATAGCAAGAGCTAAAGAGATTGTAAAAGAAGCTGTTGCACAGATTGAAGGAGCAAGACTGGATAGAGTTCACTTTTTTGAGTTTGGTGATTTTAGTTTAAATTTAGAGATTGTTTATTACCATCCAAACCCTGACTATGCTAGTTATATGGATGCTAGAGAGAAGATCAGTTTCTATCTTAAAGAGAAATTTGATGCCGAAGGTTTAGAGTTTGCGTTTCCTTCGCAGACTATTTATTTAGAGAAATCTGCTGAAGTTTAAATAGGTTCAATATGAATATTTATTTTAGCTTTTCCATATTTGTTTATGATTTTATCTTCGATGACGTGTGCAAGTTCATGAGCTTCATTCAGTGAGTCTGTATCAAAAACTAAAGTAAAATCTACATATGCTATATCACTTGCTTTTCTGGAGCGAAAATTTCTAAATGACTTTACTTTAGGTGTTTTTAATATTAATTCTTCTACTTCCTCTTTTTTTAACCAAGCTTCATCTACTAGTATAGGAACATTTTCCTGGATTATATGCCAACCACTGTTGGCAATTACTGCTGCGATAAATAAACCGAGTAAGGGATCGAGCCAGCCATAGCCTTGGCTTATAAAAATACTACCGACAAGAATTGAAACTGTGACTAGAATATCTGAAAAAGTATGTGCTGAATCTGCTTTTAAAACCTGGCTATTATATTTTTCCGCTGTGTATCTTTCATAGAAAAATACACAAAGGTTAATCGCCATGGTTATTAATAAAATCCAAATTGTTATCGAATCAATATTAACTATTTGCTCTTCATTACTTAAGAATCTAGAGATAGATTTGTCAACTATTTCTACACATGTGACTCCTAAGAACGCTACTACTGCTAGGGCTCCTAAGGTTTCAAACTTTGAGTGTCCATATGGATGCTTTTCATCAGCTGGTTCGGCGGCTATTTTTACTAAAAATAGCAAAACAATATTATTTAAACCATCGATTCCTGAGTGCATTGAATTTGCGACGATACTGATCGAATTAGCTTTAATACCAGCGAAAAGCTCAGCTAAAAAAACTATAATGTTTAAAATTAAAACTGTTTTTAGAACTCGTTTTACTTTTTCAGGTAAGTTTTCTTCGCTCACAGCTAATATTTTGTCATAGAAAATTTTTATTACTTTGTTTTGAGAATGATTCTTAGTGGAAATTCTATTTTAAGCTAGCTCACTCATAAAAGAAACAGCTTTTACAAGCTCTTTGCTGGTTCTTTCCTTAAATGACTTATAAGTTCCATTAGCAGCCTTCCTGTCGTAGTTTCCCCAAAAATGGTTACCGTGTTTTAACCAAGCGTCATTTCTTCTCTTTCTATAATTTTTATTTCTCAGTTTTGTTACTAAATTTAACCAAAGTGAGAATTTTTCAAGATCTGTATCTCTTTCAAATGATTTGACGCCTCTTTCACGGCTGTCTTGTTCTAATTCGTGATACACCGGTCTTAGTATACCAAGTCCCATGATTTTCTCCCTTATGATTAATAGGTATTTCACCCTCTTGCTTTAACAATATAAGGGTAATGCTTGGTATAATTTGATAAGAATCTGATAATGACTGATACAGACTACTTAATTTATGGATTTTCAGTTACTTTTGTAGTGTTATTCCTTAATTTTTTGGCCTTTTTCCTACTACCTGTAGTGGTGCGTCAGATCTTAAAAAGCAAAATGCTTGTTAAGAAAACCATCGCTTAGTATAGATAAATACAAAAAAGATAATGTATTGACATTTAATTTTGGAAATATCTTAATTTTTTAAAATCTAAAAAATTTAACTTTGAACCAAAAATTTGAAAATCTCTTAGCTTAATCTTAATTTTGGGTATAAATTGAATATATGAAGATAGCTGTAATTGTTAGTCAAGTTCCAGATACCACTACTAAGATTGAAATCGCAGGTGATGGTAAGTCTATTAATGAATCTGATATCGAGTGGATCTTAAATCCATACGCAGAGTTTGCGGTAGAAAAAGCACTTTTACTTAAAGAGGCTAACGATGCTATCGAAGAAGTAATAATTGTGGCTTTAGGTCCAGATAGGACTGTGTCAGCTATAAGATCAGCACTTGCGATGGGAGCAGATCAAGGAGTTTTATTAAAATCAGAAGCTTTAGATGCTAAGCCATTAGCAGATAAAATTAAGGACTTAGGTGTTGATTTGATTTTAGGAGCTAAGAAGAATATTGATATTGAAGCAGCCTGGCTTGAAGCTGGCGTAGCAGCTCATTTAGATTTACCGATGTTACCGAATGTAAATAAACTAAGCTTTGAAGGTGATAAATTAATCGCTGAGCGTGAAGCTTCAGGTGCTAAAGAGAAGTTCGAGGTTTCTTTACCAGCTGTGATTACCTGTGATAAAGGTCAAGATGAGCCTAGGTATGCTTCAGTAATGGGTTTAATGAAAGCGAAGAAAAAGCCTTTAGAAGAAATAGATGCAGCAGCATCTGATGCTATAGGTTTAGAAGCGGTGGAAGCGGCGCTTCCTTCTCCTCGTCAGGATGTGAAAATCTTTGAAGGTCCAGCTAAAGAAGCTGCTCAGCAGCTTTTAGAAGCTTTAAAGAATGACGCTAAGGTTTTATAACTAGATTATAATTTTCTTTATAAAGGCTCGTAATACCATGGAGAGAGCTTCTCCAATATAGTTTTCCAAGGCTTTTCTGAATCGTTATTTCGAAAAGAACTTTACTATAGACAATAGTTAGTGGTGCAAATGTGCCTGCATAAGAAAGCATTCTATTTCTTAAAGCTTTATATTCATCAGAATTTTTATTTACCGAATCTTCTTTCATTACTTTATCTAAAGCTCTTCTTTGGATGAGACCACCTCTTGGGATGTTCGAGAATAAGTAGCTTAAACCTATATTATCGTTCATGGCAGAAGCATAAGATCCACAAACAAAAGCTAAATCAGTTAATGTTCTTGTGATTAAATGAGAAAATTCTTCGAATTCTAAGTCCTTAAATGTATCCATTTCCTTGAATTCATTAAAAAGCTTCGTGCTCTCTTTTAGAGCTGTTTTCGCTAATTTCTCAGGGTTGAAAATATTTAGCTGAGCTTTAGGTGATACTAGAAAAGGATTGACTTTATCTTCTTCCTTCATAGCAGCGATATAATCATTTTTAAAATTTCTTACTATAATTTCAGTAACATAGCTTAGCATCAGTGATTGGGCGTGTAAGACGTTAGTTCTGTCTATTGCCTCTCGATTTTTATCTGAACTAGCGATCAAGTCACTCATAGCTCGTGAGGGAACTTTACTTAATTGAGGTAGCATTAATGCTATAAGGGTATCAAAGATCCTTCCCATGGAGTCTGCATTATTAATTCTGGCTTGATCTGCTGTTATTTTCCCCTCATTATATTCATCAATATTTGATTGGATTAAGATTATTGACTCATAAGTCGCAAGAGCGACATCTGCAGCAGCTTGAATAATGATAGGGTCTAAAAGTTCAACTTTAGATAATTTGCTTATTGAATCATCCCTAGGTTTTTCACTAGAATTTTTAGGTTGTTTATCTTTTTCAGGTTTTGGCTGTTCTTTTGCTTTACTAGATGATGATGGCTTTAGGAAAGAGGTTATTTTGATTAAAAATCACTTATCTAAAAGTCTTGGTCTTTGCTAAGATTTAATTTATGTCTTTTTTCAAGAAAATACTCAACAAAATCCCTTTCCTTAATAAAGACAAAGAGAACAAAGCTGAACTTGAAGAAGAGATGGTAAAAGATGCAGGTTCTGCTGACTCTTCTGAGAAATCAGTTTTTTTTGGTGAAAGAAAGCCTACTTTAGAGGAAATATTAGCTGAGCATGAATTAAAGTCTGTGCCTCAGACGCAACAAGCAATTTTAGATGAAAAACCTGATGAGCGTATTAAGCTTGAGAAAAGAGATTTAGAGACCTTAGAGGAAGAATTAATTAGATCTGATTTAGGTGTAAATCTAGCCATGGACTTTGTCGAAAAGATTCGAGAGCAGATAAAGTCTGTTGAGATTTATCGTGATGAATTACAAAAGAAGTTACAGGATTATCTTCTCTCTGCTTTTGATGAAATTCTAAGAGAGCAAGGCTCAGAGAAGTTTGCCTTAGAGTTATCGAAGGAAGGTCCTACAGTAGTAATGATTTTAGGTGTTAATGGTGTAGGTAAGACTACTAGTATCGCAAAACTCGCTCATAAATTTAAAAATGAAGGTAAGAAAGTTTTAATCGCTGCTGGTGATACATTTAGGGCAGCTGCTGAAGACCAGCTGAGGACTTGGGCGGAAAGAACTGGAACAGATCTTATCGAAATGCCTCATGGGTCTAAATCTAGTGCTGTGGTTTACAAAGCGATAGAAAAAGCGAAAGAAGAGAGTTATGACGTGGTTTTAGTAGATACAGCTGGTAGACTTCACAATAAAAAGAATTTAATGGAAGAATTATCTAAGATAAAGCAAGTCATAGAAAAAAATTTAGAAGAAGGAAAGTATCTTTTAGAGACTATGCTGGTTTTAGATTCCTCTATGGGGCAGAACTCTTTAAGTCAGGCAGAGGCTTTTAATGAAATCTGTGATTTGGATTCTATTATTCTTACGAAATTTGATGGTTCATCTAAAGCTGGAGTAGTTTTTTCGATAGCTCATAAATTAAAATTACCGGTTAAGTTTTTAGGGACTGGTGAGAAGATGGAAGATCTAGAGAGCTTTTCTGTGGAGAGTTTCACTCGGAAGTATTTTTAGGATTTTTTTATATCAAATTTATGGTACCCCATTTTAATATCACCTCTTTTTAGTAATTTCTGGAAACCAAAGAAAAGTTGCTCTGGGTCATCGATAAACATCACTGAACCATAGGCTTCAGTTCTATGTTTGTTTATTGTGATATTTCCTTTTAGGCTTGAATCATTGATAATACTGGTGAATAGTGACATACCATCAAGGATGATGTTGTCGTGTTCTGGATCACTATTTATTAAATTGAATTTAATAATAGATTGGTTACTTATAATATCTTTTATGAATACTGTCAAGCCCCCAATTTTAAGAACCAGTAATTCCACTTTTAACTTTTAGCTCAAGGAACTGTTGGGGACTCATTTTAAGAGCAGAA
>CALBDR010000288.1 GCA_937927525.1 uncultured Candidatus Melainabacteria bacterium | reverse complement strand
GTCCTCAAAGGAGAGAATTGGCAATGAAGGTAGAATACTATTTAGAGGTACAAGCTTGCCTAAACATGATCCACAAAGTAATGAAGCAACAAACTACTGATGAGCAAGTAAACTTCATTATGATGATGGCAAACATCGCTGAACGTACAAATGCTACAGATCAGATTACAATAGAGTACCAAAAGCCAAAGCTGAGGTTAATTAAGAATGACTAAAAAGAAGACTCGTAAGAAGACTAATACTCAGTTAAATTTTAAGGAGACTGACTCTCGCTCACGTATTCCAGACATAGAGGCTCCACCACCTGAAGATACTCGTAGAAACATGGATGAGATAATCGGAATCCTGGTTCGCAAGCAACGGAGTAAGATTCGTAAGCCAATTAACAAACTTCCTGAAGAAGTCAAGCAGGTTAAAGAGTTAGTCAGAGTTTGGAAAGATTGGGCTGAGGTACAGCTAAAGGCAGAAGAGCTAGAGATAAAGCGGTTGCTACTGGCTAAAGCGGATACTACAGATGTACTAAAGCTACAGCAAAATATACTCAACATATCATCAGATGATTTAAAGAAAGCGTTGACCGATGGCAAGACCAGTAAAGAATGAAGGCAGAGACACTCAGTGGGAAAAGATTATAGATAAGATCTACAAAGAGTACTCAGATTGGATAGACAAACATCTAAAGGAAGATACAGATGACAGAAGAAGCACTAAGAGATCAGATAATAAGGGCACTATGCAAACTAAAGCATCACGATCTAGAAAGCATAATTAGATTCCCTAATCGCTGGGGAGACAATCTTATCATTCAATCATACTGGGGTGATAGGAACATTATGATCTCAGCGATACAGCAAAATATAGAATATTACCTACTGGATCCTGATCCAATGGTACGGAAAGCAGCACAAATAGTTTATGAACATAACGCAGGAAGCAGCTCAACAGATAGCATGGCTCAGGGGTGAGCTGTGGTGGAAACTAGATAAGCACCAACAAGATATATATGATGAACTAGAACAAAAGGATTGGCAGACAGCTCTTTTCTTTTGTTCTCGTCGTTTCGGTAAAAGCTATTTATCTATTATAATGGCTCTAGAGTACTGCCTGAAAAATCCTGGCTCAATCGTTCGTGTAGCAGCATCAACATACAAACAAATCCAAGACATTGTAGAAGATAACATGCAACCTATCATACAGGATGCTCCTAAAGGTTTGATTACTAGAGAGAAAGCCTCTCATAGATACAAAGTAGGATCATCTAGTTTAAGATTAGGTTGTATCGAAAGAGCTCATGTAGATACACTTCGTGGTGGTGATGCGAACTTTATCATTCTAGAAGAAGGTGGTTCAGTTAAGAGTGACGATTACAAATATGCTGTAAGAAGTGTATTAGGTCCTCAGCTACTAAGAACTAAAGGTAGAGTACTTCATGTAACTACTCCTAGTGAAGAAGAAGATCATATGATACACGAAGAGATACTTCCTAAGTGTGAGCTTGCTGGTACACTATTCGTTAGAGACATTTATGCTAACACAGCGTTATCCCCTGAAGACATTGAAGCAGCAATAGAGTTAGCTGGTGGAGAACATACTGAAGAGTGGCAAAGAGAGTTCTTATGTAAGATAATAAGAGTAAAAGAGTTAACAATCCTACCAGAGTACTCAGATGATCTAGTACAAGAGGTTAAGAGACCTGCTTATGATAATCCTATTACTGTAATAGACTTCGGTGGAGTAATGGATAAGACGGTTGCACTTGCGGTAACCTATGATTTCAAGAACAATAAGCTACTAGTACTAGATGAGTGTCACTTCCCTCCTAATACTAATACAGAGACTATAGTTAACCAGGTTAAGCAAATGGAAGCTAACCTAGAC
>CALBDR010000287.1 GCA_937927525.1 uncultured Candidatus Melainabacteria bacterium | reverse complement strand
AAGGGTTTTTAGGGGTCATTTTTCCTCAATATGCATTTTTAGGGGGCAGTTTTTGAAATTTATAATTTCTGAAATATTTTGAATTATTCTTGATTCCCTGGGTCTTATTTTTAATTTAAAATTTGCTAATATTGCGCAATCACTGCTAAAATATAACGAGATATGAATCAAGAACTTAAAAAAGATATCCTAGTAATTGACGATGATCCAGCAATACTAGAGCTAGTAAGTTTTAACTTGGAACTTCAAGGTTACAATGTTGAGTCTTGTGATAACGCAATTGATGGTCTGGCTATGGCATTCCAAAAGCCACCTCATCTTATTATTTTGGATTTGATGATGCCTAATATGGATGGCTTTACTGCTTGTCAAAGAATTCGTCAAAATGAGTCTACCAAAGATACCCCAGTATTAATGCTTACAGCTTTGAATAGAACTACTGATAAAGTTACGGGCTTTGACTCTGGTGCTGATGATTATTTAACTAAGCCATTTGAGCTTCCTGAATTATTTGTTAGAGTTAAAGCTTTACTTAGAAGATCTGGTGCTATCACTTTAGCTCAGTCGATCCCTGAAGTTCTTCACTCTGGTGATATTACATTAATTCCTGAATCACGTGAAGTTAAGATCGAAGATAGAATTTTGAGATTAACTCCTATTGAGTTTGAGGTATTGCACTGTTTAATGCAAAACCATGGTCAGACCGTGTCTCCAGGCTTAATACTTAAAGAAGTTTGGGGTTATTCTCCTGAAGATGATATTGATACGATTAGAGTTCACATCAGACACTTAAGATCTAGAATCGAAACTGGCCCTAAAAAGTATATTAAGACAGTATATGGTGGTGGTTACCAATTAATTCCAGAAGGTTTTGTTAAAAATCAATCTGCTTCAGCTACTTAAAGGATAAGCTGAAAAATTCAACTTTATTGATTTTTTCTGCTTATCCTTAAGTCCTTATTCTACTGTTACAATACTCGTATGCTTAAATTTAGAATTATAAGTTCGTTATTCTTGATATTTGCTTTTTCAATGGCAATCCCATCTAAAGCAGGTGAGCCAATAAAAAAAACAGCTTCTGTTTTGGTTTCTACTCCTGTTGGAGCATTTGTAGGCTTAGGTCGTGGAGCTGTTTCTAAAGGTATCCAATATGCCGATGCTTTTAGTAATGACTTTGGTGAAGGTGTTATTCCTAAATTAATTGGAATTCCAGGTGGTTTATTTGTTGGTGGAATAGCTGGTGGTGTAACAGGATTTGTCAGAGGTGCTATTGATGGAGTCAGAATCAGTACTCAAGACCCTTTCTCTGCTGAGGCTATGAGCTTAGATGGAAACTTCTTAGACTTTGACCCGTACGACTTTTCTGGTACTTATTAATGAGAAATATTGATGTTTATGACACTACATTAAGAGATGGTGCGCAGATGCGTGGCATCTCTTTTAGTGTTAATGATAAATTAAAAATACTTAAACTCTTGGATGATTTAGGTGTGGCTTTTGTTGAAGGTGGCTGGCCAGGTGCGAATCCTAAGGATGTAGACTTCTTTACGGAGGCTAAAAAGATTAAACTTAATAATACTAAGTTAACTGCCTTTGGGAGCACTCGCAAAGCGAATAGCATTGTTCATGAAGATCCTATTTTATCAGCGCTGTTACGAGCAGATACTGAATATATTTGCATAGTTGCTAAAAGTTCATCAGCTCAAGTAATTAATACGCTAAGAGTTAGCTTAGAACAAAATCTGGATATGCTTTCTGAGAGTGTAGAATATTTAAATTCTCAAGGAAGAAAAGTGATATTAGATGCTGAACACTTTTTCGATGGTTATTTAATAGACCCTGATTATTCTCAAAGCTTTTGTAAAAGAGCTATTGAGGCTGGTGCTGAGACTTTAGTGCTTTGTGATACGAATGGTGGTAGCCTGCCAGAGCAGGTTTTTCAAGTTGTCAGTGATTTAAAAGAAAAGTTTGATGATCAAATTAAATTTGGAATTCACGCTCACAATGATGGTGAGCTTGCCGTAGCCAATAGCATTAGAGCTATTCGTGCCGGCGCTGTTCAAGTTCAAGGAACTATTAATGGTTATGGTGAGCGTTGTGGTAATGCTAACTTGGTTTCGATTATCCCTAATCTTGAGTTGAAGTATAAGACAGAGCAAATAAAATGTTTACCTGAAGGTAAGTTGAGTACTCTTACTAGAGTCTCGCATACTGTTGCTGAGATTGCTAATCGTCATCATGATGCTAATCAACCCTTTGTGGGTAGTTCTGCTTTTGCTCATAAAGCTGGTTTACATGCAAGTGCAATGAATAAGCAAGATTTCAGTTACGAACACGTGGACCCGAGTAGTATTGGTAATATAACGAAAATAATTATTTCTGATCAGTCAGGTGTAAGCAATATAATGGATTGGTTAGAAAAGAAAAATTTAATATCAGAATCTGTTTCTGAAGATACGATGAAGGCATTTGCAAAAAAAGTTCTAGAAAGGGTTAAAGATTTAGAGTATCAAGGATATAGCTTTGAAAATGCAGATGCTAGCTTGGAACTTATGGTCAAAAAACTTGTGAAAAGCTTTGGGGCTGAAGATTTAAAAGTTACGGCGTATGAACCATATTTTAAATTAATTGAAAATAATGTTTCTATCCTTAATGGAGAGAAGACTGAAGCTACTGTTAGGATTGAAGTTGCTGGCGAGGAAAGGCATACAGCTAGTATTGGAAATGGTCCAGCTAATGCTTTAGATAAAGCACTAAGAAAAGCATTGCTTGATTTTTATCCAGGGATTGAAGATTTTCATTTAATGGATTATAAAGTTAGAATTCACGACAGTCACTTAGGAACAGCAGCACTTACTAAGGTGCAAATTAATACAGGTAACTTAAAGTCTGACTGGGATACCATTGGAGTGAATGCAAATATTATTAAAGCTTCGTGGGATGCGATTGTTGATAGTATTGAATATGGTCTTATGCTCCAAGGCGTTAAGCCACCACTTTCTCTTTAAGTGCACTTGGTGACTGTTCATAAATCCTTTCTAATTCCTCTATCTTATTCTCCAGCTCTACGAGTTCATTAAGCTTAGCGACTTGTTTTTCATTTGATTTTATAGAAGCCTTAGTCCAGTTAATTACATTAATAGGAGTATAAGCTAAAGCTTTTATAGCTATGCCAATAGATTGGAATAGATTTTTATCACCATACTTTTCTTGAAGCTCTTCTGGTAGCCCGTCTTTGAGTAATTCCATTTCTTTTCTTTCCCAAATCTCAGGGATGTCTTTAGGCATTATCCCTAAACTACCATAGATAGTTTTATTTAAGTTATAGTAAGTTGATTTTAGATTATTTGCGAAGAATCCTAGTATCGGTTTTATAAATTTATGGGCTGTGTACCTTTGATCATCACTAATAATATTTTTGATAGACATTGGGGTGAAAGTCTTTTCAAATGGAGGGATTGTGAACTCAAGTATCATTCTGCCGATATTAGATTTGGTAACTGGATTGATATTTTTAAATGGTAAAAGTCCAGCTACTGCATCAATAGCATATTGAGCTGAAGGTACCAGAAGTTTTCTAGAGATTATATTTTCATATAATTCATCCCAGGATCTACCTTCCTCAAGCATACTTGGTACTTTTTGCATTAATGTGGAGTTCACTCTTGAAAAGACTGTAAACAAGAAGGCACCTAAAGCCTTAAGAGGTGTATTTGCATCTTCAAAGCCAACTGCTGTTGTTTTTTTACCTAAGGTGAAAGCAGTCAATAGAAAACTAGCGAGCATGGTGCCGCTTAATTTGAAGTAGTTTACTTTTGCAAGGCTTTTGATTTTGTTACCTTCTGTATCTAAAACAGCCTTACCACTTTCTGTTAAGAGGGTCTTAGGCTTTTCTATGCCAAATAATTCTTTTAGGATTTTATCTGTTAAAGGTGCAATCTTTTCTCTCATAGAGCCTTTCAGGAATCTAATAAATCTCATAACAGGCTTATTTTTAGCTTGCTCTATAATTTTTTGACTATTTTCTGTTTTATTTTTGTTAAAAGCCTTTTTTAGCATGTCATTTTCACTAAGTATTATATTGATTAATGGACAAATGATAAATGCCGTTGCTTGTGTGATTACAGTTGATGGTATTAGCTTAAAGAACGGAATACTTTTAAAAAAAGATTGAGAAAGTGACATGATGCTTTCTGTTCCGATTCTTGACCAGAAAGTAGAGTTGTAGACATTATAAATCGTGTCATTTAGTGCATTAGCTTCAATATCTGTTTTTTTATTTATTATTTCTGGATTTTCTAGTTTTAATTCTGTTTCTTTTTCCTGTGCATCTGTTTTTATTTCTAGTTCTTCAGAAGTTTCATTTTTTATTCTTTCTTGGAGATGAATTAATTTCTTTTCTTTTTCTTCTTTATTTTTTTCTAGACTTTGAATAGTTTTTAGTTTTAAAACTGAGTTTGAGATTGCATCTGCAGGTACACTGGTTAATATAGCTTTGCTGAAATTCTTGAGGACATCAGCGTAAATGGTGTGGATTGAATGTGTGAGAAGCATCCGACACTAATCATGTTAGCTTTATAGGCCATTAGTATATATTAAATGGTGCTAAGCTAGATCTAGCTTAGATTACATTTTGCTCATTAAAAATTTTTAAATATTTTTTCTATCCTAAAGTGTTTAAACTTAAAAGTAAAGACTATTAAAATAATAAAAATGTAATTTGTATAAAGCTAAAAATGAGCGCAAATTAACTTTCTTAACGTTTAGATAAGCTATATTTTTAGTGTAAGATTTTTTGAAAATCAAAAAGTCTGACCTTTACAAAAACTTTCCATGTTTCTGTATTAAACATTGGTTGGGAAACCGTAAAACACTTTTAATCGAATTAATTATAGGTGTATTTATGTTATTGGCTCTAGCCCCACTTGCAATAGCTGGTTTAGCTACTATGAATCTTAGTAAAGCCCCTGTATGGGAAAATATACTACGAATAATTCTCCGGGAATTGAAGAAAAAGTAATGCCTGAAAGTGACTCTTTGAAAATACTTCATGCAGCTTAATTGTTTTTATGCGAAGATTTGAAGAAATGCCAAAGATTTTAAAGTTTCTATATTGTTTATAATTTCTTCATGATTTACCCTTGTTTTTAACCTAACGCTTTGCTAAGATTCATTATTAAGGTCAATTATCTTTCCGTGTTTCTGTATTAAATACGGTTGGCATAAGCTATAAAATTAAACTGAATAATATCAGTTCATGAATCTTCAGTGTGTGTGAGGAGGGATTTATGAATTCATTGCCTATTGCGTTCGCTACAGTGGGGGCTTTTTCTTTATTTTATAGTTTTAGAGACAACCCTGCTGCTGCATGTCGAGAAAAGCCTAGCGCCGCTGCTGCTGCAGGACAGATCAAAGAATGTAATCGAGTTCTTATGAACCATATATCAAAAGCTTAGTGTTTTTTGATTTGTTTGTGGTGTAATCTGGTTTGTGTGAAAAATGAATAAGTAAATGGAGAGGTATCTAGCTTGGAGTTGTAGCTAGCTCTTTGCTTTGAATGCCTTCATTTTCTTTTTCTTCTCGCTCTTTTGCTTCTCTAAGTGCTGCTAACCTTTCATCATACTTAGCTTTAATTATATTCATTTCTTTGTTGTGAGAATCCGTGAGAGAGTTTGCTTCTTTAAAGGCATCGAATAATGTTTGTGGTACTTTTAATATTGACTTAAATATTAATCCAGCTTTACTACGGGCTGAGTCATATTTCTCGTCTAAATGCTTAATATCTTCTGGCACGCCTGTCGGAGTAAAGCCTGCCTTCTGATTTTCTTCTTCCGTTAACTCTTCATACATTAAGTCTCTGCCAGTTTCTTTGTCTATAATTGGCCTGTATAAGCCTGTTAATGGAGCATAGAAATACTTGAAGACCCCTTTAAATAAAGGTTTCATACCTTTATCTAGGATATTAATTAATGGTTTAATTAATTTGTGTCCTATGTACTTATATTCATCAGGAATTCGGTTATCTTTCTTAATCATAAAGATTCCTTGAGTGAATAAAGGTTGGAATACTTCGACTCCCATTCTCATGAATAATGATAGTGGGACTGTACCAATTTTCTTAGCTAAGCCTGATTCTCTCATGCTCGATGCAGCTGCATCAGCGACGTATTGTGAGAAAGGACCTGGAAGTTTTTTGAAAGTAGAGTTTTGTAGTATATAGCTAAAGCTCTTTCCATTGGTTAGCATTCCCATTTTGCCGAATAAATCTGTGTGAATTCTTGCAATAACATGGATAAATAATGTAGTCATTGCTTTAAATGGTGATGTTACCTGTCCAAATCCGGTTGGAGCCTCAGACTTATCACTGATCAAGAAAGTTAATCCTATGCTTCCAGCTATACCACTTAGTAGGTGAAATGGATTTACTTTGGCAGAATAAATTAATTCTTTTCCGTTTTTGTCTTTTAACACTGTACCATCACTACCTCTAACTTTTCCTGGGGCTTTGATACCGAAAGCAAACTCTAAGAATTTGTTTAAAGGCTTCTTAATATATTTGATTCCATCAGTGCTAAGTTTATTGAAGAAGGTGACTAACCAACCTGGTTTCTCATCATATTCTCTAATAATTTTTTGTTCTTTTTCTGTTTTCTTACCATGTCCAGACTGGATTGTTTGTTGATTTTTACTGTTGGTAAGTGCTCTGGAGCTTAGATTGACAGGTGTAGCGATTATTCCTTGAAGAACATCTTCTGGTATGATTTTCATCAAGCCTAGTTTGTTAGCTAAAGGAATTATGACTCCAACACCTAAGTCTGTAATCATTCGTGCTGGGAAAGAATCGAAGAATGTTTCATAGATTATAGTTGGCAAACTTCTGATTTCGTTACTGAAAAACTTGTTTATCTGTTCTGGGTTCTCCTGCAGCTTTTTAATCATATCTTCGCTAGTAAAATTTTCCAGGTCTATATTTTTACCTTTTCCATTTGCTTCAGTGATTACATTTCTTACAACTTCAGCTGCTGTAGAGTTAATCGCTTTACCATAATTTTTAATTAAAGCGTTTATTAAACTTCTTCCTAAGCTTTTATTTTTGTATTGGTCATAATCATCTAAACCAGTATTAACTTTTCTAGCTTCAGAATGATCATGGTTATTTACCTGAGATAAACTTTGTGCTTGTTGATAGGAGCTAGGGTTATTAGGTTCAGGAACTATAGTATTTGCAGCTCTTGTTAAGTTTGCACCGGCGTTAAAAATTGGAGCCGAAATATTTTGGCTCGAAGAAGTGTATTCAGTTGGATGACTAGCTTGCAGTTTATCAGTACTTAGAGTACCTTTAGGCAAGCGGATCTTCTCCTTTCTTTTTTAAACCTGATTTATATTCTTTTTCTATGCTTGGTCTACTGGGTTCTAACTCCACAGGAGATCCCATGCTCTCAAGATAAGAGTTCTTTCTTTTTAAAAATCGTGTGATTTTTTTCATGTGAGGAGAAAGGTCAGGTATTACGTAATATATTATAAACAAATTATGTTGTATTTACATAAAAAAGTATTGATTTGTTGAATTATTTTTTTAATTAAAAGATGAGTGACTTTTAAAGATTAATTCTTTCTATGTATCGACATTTATTTCATTGAAGAAAATAAGAAAAAGTAATACTATAAAGATATGGTTTCCTATGGAAAAAAAGCTTTATATCCAGGTAGTTTTGACCCTTTTACTTTAGGACATCTGGATATTATTTCTAGAGCCTCAGCGATATTTGATGAAGTAAGAATAGGGGTCGCTACTAATAATAAGAAGACTAACATTCTTTCTTTAGAAGAGAGGATAGATTTGGCTAAAAAATCTACAGAGCATCTTAAGAATATAGATGTGGCACCGATTGATGGATTGGTTATAGATTATGCGAAGCAAAATGACTATAAAGTATTGTTAAGAGGCATTCGTGCAGCAAATGATTTTGAACAAGAGCTAGAAATGTCTCAGATAAATAGGGCGCTCTCTTTAAAAAGACATGATGAAGATCTTATTGAAACAATTTTTTTAATGACAAGCCCTGAGTATTCTTTTATAAGAGCTAGTAGGGTTTGGGAGTTATTAAATTTAGGTGGTGATATTACATCATTACTACCTAAGGCGGTTAGTAGTTATTTGGAGGATAAGAATATTGGATATTTACAAGAAACTAGATGAAATTGGTGAATATATTGAGCAGGCTAAAACTGTGCCGATGATTAACCAAAAAGTCATTGATCCAGAGTATCTAATGAGGTCTTTTGAAGAACTTTATACTTTGATTCCAGAAGAAGTTAAAGAAGCTAAAAAAGTTATCGCTGATAAAAAGCAGAAACAAACTGAGATGGAGAAGTGGTCTGAAGAATTAAAAGAAAAGACTAAGCAGGAATGTGAAAAAATGCTTCTTAAAGCTAAAGAACAAGCTGAAAAATTGCTTGATGAGAATAGTATAAAGAAAGACGCTGAAAACGAAGCTAAAAGTCTATTTATGGAGTTTAGTGAGCAGGCTAAGCGTTTATCTAAAGATGCTGAGCACGAGGCTGAGCATATTCGTAAGGAAGCTCTAGAAAGAGCTAGGAAAATAGAAGAACATGCTCTTTTAAAAGCTAAAAAGATTAAAGAAGATGCTGATCGTTATGCTGAACAAATCCTCGAATATATTGAGAGTGATGTCGTTAAGAAAATTGACGAACTTAATTCACGCGGCAAAAACTTCTTTTCTGAGCTTAGAGAGAAAGATTTATCGATAGATGCCGTGAACTTGTAAAAGTTAGCAACCGATTTGCAAATTTAAAAAAAATCATCCATCGCTCAGATGATTTGAAATGGATGATATCTGTAGAAAACATTAATTTTTCAAGAAAATTAGATAAATAAGAATCTAATTTGCTAATATTAGTGTTTGCTTGCGGAAGTGGCTCAGTGGTAGAGCAATTCCTTGCCAAGGAATGGGTCGCGAGTTCGAATCTCGTCTTCCGCTCCATTATATATTAGGTAGTAAAAACATGAATAAATTAGAGTTAATCCCAGAAGAATACATATTTGAAGATCTTGGAGGCGAATTTGAGGCCCTTTTAGAGAGGAATAGTGACATAGGTAGTTTTAGTGCTGGTGACATTATTAAAGGGAAACTTATCAGAATTGATAAGGATGGAGCTCTAGTTGATGTTGGTTTTAAGAGTGAAGGTTTCCTTCCTACTAAAGAAGTTGCGAACAGAGAAGAAGAAAAAACTGTAGAAGATGTTCTTGAATTTGATAAAGAATATGATTTTTATGTAATCAGAGAAGAGGGTGATAAAGGTCCTTTACTTCTTTCTTATAAGAGAGTTGCTCAAGCTAGAGGTTGGGTTAAACTGGAAGAAATTAAAGCTAATGACGATATCGTTGAAGGTGAAGTATTCGCTGTCGTTAAAGGTGGCGTAGTTGTTGAAATTCATGGTGTTAGAGGTTTCGTACCAGCTAGTCAGCTAAGATCGACTTCTGAAGGCGAGATCGAAAAAGGTGCTACTCTTAAACTTAAAATTATTGAACTTAATAAAAATAGCCGTAAACTTATCTGTTCTAGAAAAGTTGTTATGGAAGAAGAAAAAGCTAACCTTAGAGAGAAGGCACTTGTTGAGCTTGAGGTTGGACAAGTTATTTCTGGTGCAGTTGTTAGAGTTGCTGAATTCGGAGCATTCGTTGATATTGGTGGTATCGATGGTTTACTTCCAGTTTCTGAAATTTCTTGGCAGAGAATTAATCACCCTAAAGAAAAATTATCAGTAGGTGATCAAATTTCGGTTAAAGTTCTTAAAATTGATGAGTCTGGTAAGATCAGTCTTTCACTTAAGAGACTTGAGCAAGACCCATGGACAGAAATCGAAGATAAGTTTGTTGAAGGTCAAATCGTAAAAGGTTCAGTTGTTAAGATCACAGCATTTGGTGCATTTATTGAAATTTACCCAGGTGTTGAAGGTTTACTTCCATCAAATGAAATTTCAGATGATGAAGATGTTAGCCCAGATAAATTCTTAGAAGTTGGACAAGAAATCGAGATCATTATTAAGAAGCTTTCTCCATATGAAAGAAGAATCCTTCTTTCAATGAGAGATATTGAACAAGTTCAGTTATAAGATTTATAACTAAATATTTTTAGAGAGAGCCCCGCATTGCGGGGCTTTTTTGTTATTTGTAATGTAACAAATTTGCCTATGCTACAATCTGTATTACGCATATTTGGTCTATAATGGGAACTAATATTCTTAACCAAGAAAAACCATTCTGGGGACTTGTACAAAGTAATGTGCGAACTTCCAAGAAAAAGACGTATTCTTCTCAAAGTGACAGATCAACTCTTCATCAGACTGAAGCTAATTATTTAATAGGTCCAAATCTCTCGGAACTGAAAAATCAAATCAACTGGGAGAAAATTAAAGCTGAGAATGAAGATAGAAAGTTCAAAGTTACAGATATTTTCAATCCTATAAAACTTTTCAATAAAGTTTTAAAAAAAATCTTCTATCCTGGTACTTTTCAAAAACATCCAAGCTCCCATATATCATCAGCACCATCTAATCTCGATCAATTTAAAAAATCTGGTGCTATTATCAAATCTGAGTATATACTTACTAACAATAAAACACCAATACTTGTTTGGCAGATAAAGCATAAAGAGAAGCCAGAAGCAAAGACCAACTTATATTTTCATGGCAATGCAGGTTCTATAGATGATTTTTCAAAGAAAGCTTTGAAAGATTTTCAAGCAGGAAACAATATTGTTTTATCGAGTTATGGTGGGTACTCCTCCAATCCAGGAAGTCCATCTAAAGCAAATCTTACGGAAGATTCAAGGTCTATTATTAGTTATCTGATTGATAAAGAAGGTCTTAAATCTGAAGATTTGAATATTGTGGCTCATTCATTAGGCTGTGCCGTTGCTCTAGCTGGTTTAGAGAAAAGGGCTCAGGAGAGAAATCCTGAGTACTATAGTTTAATTGAAAATCTTGAGAATCTTGCGAAGAATAATCCTGATGAATTGCAAAAACTAATGGCAGATCCAGAAAAATTAAGGCTAAAAGTAGCTAATTCGATAAATGAAAAATA
>CALBDR010000286.1 GCA_937927525.1 uncultured Candidatus Melainabacteria bacterium | reverse complement strand
AAGTTTACTTTTACTACCTCTACACTGAAATTTGAGTTTTGCAGGACATCCTTAAATCAAGATTGTTTGTATAAGTTTTGATACTTGCTAAACAGTTCTGGATATTACCAATTTTATGATTAATTAAATCTAAGTCAAACATAAGAAACTCTGTACTTATTTTACTCTAAGCCCAGGTTTTCATATATTTTTGAATTTGCCAGCTTTAAGTCATGAGCTTGAGCAAAAACCGCTAATTTCCATTTTTCAAAATCTCTCTCAGAATTTTGGATTAAAATTTTATGATTTTTAATGATTTGCATAGCAAGTACTGGGCTAATGTCATTTAAACAAACCAAATCAAGTTCTGGTAAAGATTCTATCTCTAATAAAGTTTCTAAAAGTTCTAGCTTTGAAATTGGTTTATCATAATCTGTAAAATACGCTAAATCAATATCACTATCAGCTCTAAAGCTATCATCTGCATATGAACCATAAACTAAAAAAGTCTTAAGACCTTTTTTCTCCTTCATTCTATTACTTATAGCTTCAAAAATATCCACAGATACTTGTATGATAACAGGATTTAAAGTATTCGTATTTAAGGACACTATACTCATTGTTTCTGAAGAAACAACCAGAACCCCAAATGAATAATGTAGTTTATTTGCTCTACACCTTCAGATATATTTATCGGTCATTTAATCAAGAACTTTAGGGTTAATTCAATTAGCTCAAATTCAGCTAAAAATTCGACATTTCCCTTAGTACCCTTAACAGGACACTCTACTTTATTTTTTAATTTTAAGCCTAAATCTTCTAAATCAATAATAAGCTTAGAAACTATTTCTTCACGCACCTTATCATCACGAATAATTCCTTTACATTTATCTATAATATTTTTCTCAGCCTCAAACTGTGGTTTTAACAATAAAACTATACGAGGAAAAGGATTAAATAATCGAGCAAGCTCTACAATCCTTTCAGCAACCTTAGTTAAAGAAATAAAAGAAAGGTCAGAAACCATATAGTCAATTTTTTCTAATTCATTCTCATTTAAAACCCCCTGTAAATCCTCGATAGTAAAATTCCTAAAATTAACTCCTTCAAGATTAATCACTCTTTCATCTTGCTGTAGTTTATAATGCAGCTGAGCTTTACCGACATCTAATGCTAAAACCTTTTTAGCACCGTGTTGTAAAGAAAAGTCAGTGAAACCACCAGTGGAAGCACCGATATCGAAAACTACAGTATCAGTAAAATCTAAATTAAACTCTTTATAGGCAGCTTCCAGCTTAAAAGCTCCACGACTTACATAACGCTGTAGCTTATCATCAACCTTTAAATACGCAGTATTCTCATCTAATTTTTCATAGAACTTTTTCAAATTGATTTGATGACCAGCTTTATCAATTTTTTTTCCATCTATAAAAATACAGCCCTGCATTATTGCTGAGCGCGCTTTTTCGCGGCTATCGAAGTAACCTAAATCCAGAATCAATTGGTCAAGTCTGACTTTTTCTTGCACAATAAGTACCTTGTGGAGTAAATAATCTTAGCTTATTTTAGGCTTATCTCAAAAAATCTAAACTAAAAACAAATTATGCAAATCCTTCTTATAAAGATTCATTAACATGACATTATTTTCAAAAAGAGTTTTACCGTTCTTCCCTACTGTCTTAGCGTGTGAAAGAGCTTTAGCTCCAGCTAAGTTACCATCTAGAAGCTGATATTGATCGGAATCAGGCTCCATCTTCACAGAACCAAATGGCGTACTAATAAGATCTAAATACTCCTGCTTCATAGCGTGAGTCCACTTATAACCACCATCTAATTCAGAGATAATCGCTAAACCTTCAGCACCGTAGTTTACATGGAAAAACATCATACCTGACTTGATTTCGGCTAAGAATAGAATCGGGTTCGAGTTATCTTGCCAACTGAGTAAAGCTTTGTGTGTAGGGTCAGAAAGACTTTCTATTTTAACAAAACCTGTGATGAAATCCTTTTGAGGCTCATCTTTCAAAACGAATTGGTATTGGAATGAATCATTCAACTTATTCATAGTGATTTCATCACCCATCTCTTCAAGCCATTTCTTCGCTTCTTCAATCTCTAATTTAATATTTTCATCCAATTGAAGAGTTTGCTTCTGATCATGCTCCTTTAAAGCAGCTATTAGCTGATCTTTATGACTCATGATTAATTGAAAATTATGTCCAGGAAATGATCTAGTTAAATAATCTTGGCTGATTTTTTGTAAGCCATTAGAATGTATAGACGACAGAACAAATCTGAGCTTGTTAAGCCCTTGCCATACAGAAATTAAATCATTCCACGATCTCTCGGTTGCCATCAAGGTTAAAAAAGTCCTAATTAATTATACAATCCTTCATTATATACGCATTCGGTATTTATTATATACCGCGAATCCATCCATCCTTCTCTCCTATTTTCAATTAATTCAATCATAGGTATGTCTTTATCAGTTAATCTAATCTTAAAAAGCAGCTCTCTTAGCAAATATTCGCCATTTTTATAATTATTTGTATTGGCATCATCTTCATAAAAATAATATTTAATTTCAAGAGATTTTTTAGATTTCAATTCATTAGTATTAACAAATATACGGAATTTTAATTCTAATTTGCCTTGATTAATATGGAATCTTTGACCTACTTTTAATAGTGGAACCACTGAATTTTCTTTAACAAAAACAGGCAAATGCTTTACATCTCGATTAATAGGTAAAGTTGAACCAGGTTCATATTGTTTAAAGTCAAAAAATCCGATCCAGGTTTGGCTTTGAGGCAAATATACATCTTGAGTATCGTCACCATATAATGGTGCAATCATCATCGATTCTCCAAAAAGATATTGAAAGCTCTCTTCTAAAACCCTGTCATCATCTTGAAAATCATAAACTAGTGGTCTTTGGACTGGAATAGCTCTAGTAGCTGCTAAATAATTTGCTTGGTAAAGATAGGGAAATAACTGGTCACGGAGTGACATATAAGACTTAGCTAAAGGCCAAATCTCTAAATTAGGGATATTTTCATCACAAGAGTCTCTTAACTGTAAGACCTCAGTCGGAATGTCCTTATATGAATGAATACAAAAACGTGGAGCAAAGACGCCATTTTGCACCCAACGCAAAAGCAATTCAGGACTGGGCTCATTGCCCCAGAAACCACCAATATCACAACCACAGTGAATCAAACCAGAAATTCCCATTGAACTGATAATGGCATTGTCATATTTTAAAGAATCAAAACTACTGTAATTATCTCCAGTCCAAGTCTGAGCATACTTTTGCTGTCCAGTATAACCACTTCTAGTCAAAATCCAAGGACGTAAGTCTGGCTTCTCTTCTAGAGAAGCTTCATAGGAAATTTTAGACATTAAATTAGCTTGAATAATAGTTCTATTTTTCTGACTATGTTCTGTAAAAATTTCATATTCATTATTATCATTCCAAATACCACGAATCCCTTTATCGAAAAAAGCTTCTTTAATTTTAGACTTCCACCATCCTACAGTCTCTTCTTTACTAAAATCTAAATAGGACCCTTCACCACTCCAGTAATCTACAACTAAAGGCTCACCAAAATCATCGTTAATAAAGAGATCTAAAGTCTTAGCTTCTTGGTAACACGGATGATTAAATAGCAAAACTGGTTTTAAATTAACACAGAGCTCGATACCTTTATCCTTAAAATCTTTCACAAAAGACTCAAGCTCAGGGAATTTTTTCTCATTCCAGGTGAACTGCATTCTTTCATTTTTTTCATTTAGAGTATAACCAGATGAAAGATGAAAAGCACTAGGGTAAATATTTTCAGAAGTATGTCTTTCTGCATATTCAATTAACTCTTCACTAGACTTATCTCTTTCGGTATAAGCCATGGCACTTCCTAAATATCCAAAAGATAAAGCTGGCATTAATGGAGGCTTTCCAGTTAAATTTATAAAGTTCTGGCTTACTTCTTTTACTGAAGGACCATAGATAAAGTAATAATTCAATTCTCCAGCTTTAGCTCCGAAATGGTAGTAAGGAATAGGTTTCCTTTCTTTCCCGAAATCAAAGAATTTCTCAGAAAAATTATCAAAGAATACACCATGAGCTTTCTTTGAAAGCCTGTCTAAAACTATAAAGTAAGGAATATCTTTATAAAGAGGGTCAGAGTTACTAGCATCATAGCCTAAGGCATCTACTGGCTTATTAATAAAACGTTTTCCCCATCTATTAATCTCACCAGATTTATCCCCTAAACCATAAATAATAGGCGGCTGAGCTAAGTCCTGATAAGTTTTATAACACTTTACACCTTCATCAAAACAAAAACCAGCTTCAGCTAAATCTTCAGAAAGCAGTTCACCGTCTAAATCATAGATACTTACTTGTAAAGCTTCTTTTTTAATATTCACTTTTAAGCTTTTTGTTTTAAAACTCAAAATGTTTTCTGAATTATCTATTGAAACTTTCAACTCTTCATCTAGAACTAAGTCAAAATCAAGCATCTGATTAAAATCAAAGTTAAACTCTTCAGTAAAGCTATAGTGAAACCTTACTATGTCAGCATTTAAGAAAAAAATAAATAGATAACAAGTTCTTTGTTGATGATATTTATTTCTAGAAGAGAGTTTTAATTTAAAAACCTGCTTACCAGGATATGCAGAAGCTAAACTTTCAAAAGTTTCTAAGTCTAAAAAATTTCTAAGTCCATAATG
>CALBDR010000285.1 GCA_937927525.1 uncultured Candidatus Melainabacteria bacterium | reverse complement strand
TCCTTCTTCTCAGCTCCTCAATTCACTTACAATCCAGATCTATGTTTCGGTTGCTCTAACTGCTTAGATTATTGTCCAGAAGATGCTTTAAGCTTTGAAAATTGGAATCCTTACAACCCAAATGAATTAAATCGTTTACTCGAAATGGGAGCACGATCTTTTGAAATCCATTTATCAAAAGACTTTGAATCATTTAGAGAATTTTATAAAGCAATCAATTTAAAAAATGTTTTAATAGAATCATTTTCTGTCGGCTCTGAACTTTTAAATGAAGAAGAACTAATTAAAGCGAAAGAAGTAATTTTAGAAGAGGTCTATCAACGCCCTGGAGCTAAAGAAAGAATTATAATAATTCAAACAGACGGTATACCACAGTCGGGGGCAAGAATTAAAAATCAAGAAAAAGATCTAAAAGCCATTAAAAATGCTGAGATTTTAATTAATTCTTTCGAAGGAGAAATTCCAAATAATTTGTTTGTTCAAATTGCAGGTGGGGTCAATGATCAAAGCTTGTTTAAGGCTCAGGCATTGGGAGTAAGAATAAATGGTGTAGCTATAGGTTCTTGGATTAGAAATAAAATAATTGATCTTGATATTCAGACCGCAAAAGACTTGTCAAAAAAAATACTAAAAAAATCTAAGTTTCAAGCCTGTTAAATTTTACAAATCGAGGGTAAAGGAATACAATGGAAATAACAATCGAGAAGATTTCCGAGCAAGAAACTATTCATGCAAAACCCAAAAAGAAAAATATATTTATGGTCAATATAGTCAAAGATGATGTCAAGAAACTTCTTGACCTACTACCCATTGAAGTACAAACAGATTTATTAAAACATGATCTCAATAAATTAATAGAAGTCGTCCTCGACTTAGGAAGAATACCAGAAGCAAGATTCGCCAAACAAAAAACGATAATCCTTGGTAGCAAAAAAGTTAGCCAAGAAGTAATTAACAATATAACTCAGTCTGTTGGTGAATTTGATGAATCAAACAGAGCTGGTATCGAAGGTACATTGCATAGAATCTCTGGTATTTATAATAAGAAAGGTGATGTGATCGGGGTTACGATGAGAGTTGGTAGATCCATCTCTGGAACAGTGGATATCATAAGAGACTGCCTTCAAGAATCTAAATCACTGTTACTTTTAGGACCTCCAGGTGTAGGTAAAACTACTATGCTAAGAGAGATTGCCTATAAAATTTCTAACGAACAAGAAAAAAGAGTCGTAGTAATCGACACCTCTAACGAAATTGGTGGTGATGGCGACATTCCTCACCCTGCGATAGGTAGATCTAGACGCATGCAAGTCCCGAAACAAAAAGCTCAACACGACGTTATGATCGAAGCTGTCGAAAACCACACTCCAGAAGTAATCGTAATTGATGAGATCGGAACCGAACCTGAAGCTTACGCTGCTAGAACCATAGCTGAGAGAGGTGTTCGCCTGGTAGGGACAGCTCACGGTATTGATCTTGAAAGTATAATCCAAAACCCTATGCTCAGCGACTTAGTTGGTGGAATTGAATCAGTCACCTTAGGAGATGAAGAAGCTAAGAAGCGTGGCACTCGTAAAACAGTATTAGAGAGAGCCTCAAAGCCTACATTTGATATCTGCATAGAGATTATCGACAAATATACAGTTAAAGTTCACAAAAATGTCGCCATGAGTGTTGATTCAATATTACGTGGTTGGACTGTTCAACCAGAACTTAGAACACGTAATAAAGAAACTGACGAAATTACAATCCTAGAAAGAGCTCCGAAAAGAGAAGTTGTAGCTCAACCTGCTAATAATTTCCCTTACAGTAAGAATGGTGAAAGCCTTGCTATCTATCCTTATGCTATCTCCAAATCACTCTTAAAAAGGTCTATAGAATCTTGCGAAATTGAGCTAAGCATCGCTAATACCATAGACCAAGCAGATCTCATTTTCGCATTAAAAAGTTACGCTTCACCTGATGCTCAAATCTATGATATTTCTAAGAAGAAAAAGATCCCAATTAAGATCATCGATGAAAATTCTTTATTAAGTATCAAGAGTACCCTAGAAGAAATCGTTAGTGATATTCCCTACACGGAAGATGAGCCTTGGGCAAGAGCACATAACTACTAAATAGAGCAAGCTTTTGAGCAAGCTAAAGTATCTTTAATAGATACACCGGTGATATAATTCCCCGTGAATAGAAAATCCGTGGATTCACTGGAACTTAGTTCCTTAAGCTCACGAAGGATCTCCCTATGTCCAATATTAAGCTGAGGAATTGCTTTAACAATTTTCTTAGAAGCTATCAGCCTAAAATCTCCAGCTTTAAGATCGCCATTAGTCCAACCCTGATATACCTTTAGCTGTTCTTCAACAATCTTTGCCCAAATTAAATCATCAGATTTTTCTATGATTTTTGAATTCTTAGCACCACCGATAAAACTTAAACATATATACTCATTTTCTAGATTTCTTTCAGGAAACAATTCTGATGCCCAAATCGTACCTAATGTTTCATAATTGTTATCAGCAGATAAATAGCCAAAACCATCTAAAGATCTCTTGAATTTATTCTTTGGCAAACTATATGCAAACAGCGCAATAGGTGCGTAATAAATACTAGAAAGGGTCTTACTTAAATCTGGTGCAAGGTTTTCTAGCAAGCCCGCCGCTTCATAAGCTTTATTTGCAAAAATAACTTTTTTAGCTTTTAACTGTTCATCACGGTCTTTAATGTTAAGAACATAATCATTGCCTTCTCTTTCGATGGAGTGAACTTCGTGATTAAGCTTCAAAAAAGCTTTATCAAGTTGTTCAGCAATTTTACTCGTTAGAAACTGCAGGCCGTGGCGAAATGAAATAATAGATTTCGTTTTTTTCTTTTCTTTTTTAGCCAGGATCTGCGAGAAGAAACCAGAAAAAATTGAGCCATATTCATTTTCTAATTCAACTAAAAATTTAAGGGCAAATTCTGAAGATAGCTTTTCAGGGTCACCTGCCCAAACCCCTTTTAAGAAAGTCTCTATAAGCTTGTGAGTAGGCTCAGTTCCAAATTTCCTAATAGCAAAGTCACGCACTGATTCCTCTTCATTTGAAAGCTTTTTATTAAATGGCTCTTTAAATATTTCCAAAAATCCTTTAGGGCTAATTAAACCTGATAACATTAAAGCAAAAGGATTTGCTTTCAATTCTATTAATTTATTATCATCAAAGATATAGCGCTTTGATTTGGCAAGTGGAGTTTTCAAAATTTCCTCGTCTAATACTAAATCATCAATAAGCTCCTGCAAGTCTATTGAAGAATCAACTATCGTATTAGGTCCTAGCTCAAAAAGAGAGTTTTTATAAGGAATACTCTTCCAAGTACCACCCAATTCTGACCTTGACTCAATCAGGCAGAAGCTTTGCTTAGATTTATTGAGAAGGTAAGCTGCATACAAACCTGATATACCGCCACCAACAATTACATAGTCAAATGTCATTTGTAAGTTATAAGCTTAGCAAAAACCTTTAAAGAATCATTAAATTATACTTAAATACTCCTATCAAAATAGGAAAAACCTAGATTATTACATGTTAAAATATTAGATGCAATTTGTAAAAGTTACGGAGGTGAACATGGGTACAACTGCAACAAAGAAAAAACTAAAACCTTTAGGAAATAAAATCGTAGTTCAGAAGCTAGAAGCTAAAGACCAAACAGAAGGTGGTATTTATCTTCCAACTGGATCACAAGAAAAACCACTTGAGGGTACAGTTATAGCTATCGGTCCTGGAACTTTAAATGATAAAGGCGAAAGACAAGCAATGGATGTTAAAGAGGGAGATATCGTAATCTACTCTAAATATGCTGGAACTGAAGTAAAAGTTAATGGTGAAGACTTACTAGTAATCACTGAAGCAGACATCTTAGCTGTAGTAGAAGAAGCATAATTATTTAGACGAAGGAGAAAAGAATAATGGCTAAAAAAATTAAAAGTAGAGAAGAAGCTAGAAAAGCTCTTTATCAAGGAGCTAAAACGGTAGCAGATATCCTTTCTGTAACATTAGGACCCGCAGGTAGAAATGTGGTTCTTGAGAAAAAATTTGGTGCACCTCAATGTATCAGAGACGGTATTAGCATCGCTAAAGAAATCACTGAATTAGAGTGTCCTTTTGAAAGTCTTGGAGCTAAATTAATCCAAGAAGCATCATCTAAAACTAATGATTTAGCTGGTGATGGTACCACTACAGCAACAGTTCTTGCTGGAGCTATTTTAGATGCAGGTATGCGTCACTTAGCTGCTAAAGCAAACCCTGTAATCTTAGTTCAGGGAATGAAAGAAGCTAGTGAAATGGTAATCGAAACTTTAATCGATAAAGCAAGAAAAGTAGAGTCTTCTAAAGACATCGAGCAGGTAGGTACTATTTCTGCTGCTAACGATAGCCAAGTAGGTCAAATGATTGCTGAAGCTATGGAAAAAGTAGGAAAAGATGGCGTAATCACTATCGAAGAATCTAAGTCTATCGCTACAGAACTTGAAGTGGTAGAAGGTATGCAATTCGATAAAGGATACATTTCTCCATACTTCACTACAGATTCAGATAGAATGGAAGCTGTTCTTGAAGAGCCTTTCGTTTTAACAGTGGATAAGAAAATCAATATCGCTCATGATTTAGTACCTGTATTAGAAGCAGTAGCTAGATCTGGCAAACCACTTCTTATCATAGCTGAAGATGTAGAAGGTGAAGCACTTGCTGCTTTAGTAATTAACAACTTAAGACAGGTTCTTAAAGCTTGTGCAGTTAAAGCTCCTGGTTTCGGTGATAGAAGAAAAGCTATGCTTGAAGATATCGCTATTCTTACTGGATCTAAAGTAATTTCAGATGATTTAGATACTAAGCTTTCTGAAGTTTCTGTTGAGCACTTAGGTAAAGCTAGAAGAGTTGTAGTTGACGCTAACAACACTACTATCGTTGCTTACGAAACTACTAAAGATGCAGTTGCAGCTAGAATTAGCCAAATCGAAAGACAAATCACGGCATCTGATTCTGAGTACGATAAAGAAAAGTTAAACGAAAGAAAAGCTAAGCTTTCTGGTGGTGTAGCAGTCATTAAAGTTGGTGCTCCTACTGAGCCTGAGCTTAAAGATAAAAAACTTCGTTTAGAAGATGCGTTAAATGCTACTAGAGCTGCTGTTGAAATGGGAATCATTCCTGGTGGTGGTACTGCACTAGTTAAAGCTTCTAAGAAGATCGAATCTCAACTTTCTAAGTTTGATGGTGAGAAAAGATTAGGTGCTGAAATTATCGTAGCTGCTCTTCGTAAATCTACTCAACAAATCGCTAATAACGCTGGATTCTCTGGTGAAGTGGTTATCGAAAGAGTATATAACGAAGCAGATGAATCTGTAGGTTTCAACGCTGCTGTAGGTGAATACGTTAATATGTTCGACGCAGGTATTGTTGATCCTGTTAAAGTTACAACTTCAGCTTTAAGGAATGCTGTTTCAGTAGCTGGTCAAATCCTTCTGACTGACGCTGCTGTAGTAGAGATTAAAGATGAATCTGCTGCTCCAGCAGGTATGCCTGCAGGAATGCCAGGTGGCATGGGTGGATTTTAGTCAAAGTCTTAATTAACTAAAACACTTAAAACTCCCCACTTATTCAAGTGGGGAGTTTTTTTACTTATCTACTCTAATCAAGGTGGCTAAAGAATCAAACTAAACAGACAAAAGCGCAATACTTCTTAACCACTTTTTAATACGTATAGTATATATACACTATGAGTGGAAGATAAATCGGTAAAACCTCTTAATCTAGAGGTGAATAAAGGAGTGAAATATGTCAATTATAGATAGATGGAAGAATACTACAGTAAAAAACTTAAGAGCAAACTTAACCAACACTAGAAACACTATAGGTTTTATGGATGCAGCGAATACACTAAAAAACTTAAGAGCAAACTTAACCAAAACTGTTAAAAATATAGATAGATGGAAGAATTCTAATTCAGTAAAAAACTATGAAAGAATGAATGCTCAAAGTGAAAAACAGCAAGAAATGCTAGAAATCATGGAAGAGGTAGCTGATGGTTTTGAAAAAAGTGAAGCAAGAAAGCGACTAGATACTTTAACAGAAAGCTTCCTAACAGGCAAGCTAGATGCTGAGGACTTTAGAGATGCTTATACAGATTACTATACTGCCTATGAATCTGAGGAAGAGGAAGATGATGGAACTACTGAGACACAGTTAGCTTCTGCTTAACCTTAAATTAACAAAAATAGTGTATCACCTGTATTGATAAAAATATCATCAAAAATCAGAGGGATTCAGAAAGTAAAAGGAGCAAATAATGGTAGATTTCAATGTAGGAAGCGCCTGGCAGCGAATGTAGGATTCAGTTGCTAGGAACCAAGAACTTTTAGAAGCCTTAGATGAAATAGACGAAAATATTGACAGTGACTTATCTACTGAATATAGAGATCATAATAGTAGTGACATGATAGAAAGTGTCAGAGAGCAATTTTTACAAGGTGATATAAGCGTTGCGCAACTAACGAATGCACTAAATACTGAATACAGTGAATTTACCCTAGGAGAAGGTATCAGCAATGAGTCTGAATCCAATAACAATTCAGACTCGACTCAAGACCAAGAATTTACCCTAGTCGAAGAAAGAGATGGAAGTATTAAACGTGTATATTTAGATGGTACTGAAGAAGTCATAGTTAATGCAGATGGAAACAGGGTGGCAGATGGAACAGCAAACACCCAAACAAATAATACTACTGAAACCCCAAGTGTAGTTGATCAAAATAGTGACACTATTAAAAATTTATATAAGGACATATTAGATAGAGACATGCAGGAAGGTGATGGGACCTTCTGGCAGGATCAACTAGATTCTGGAACTTCTATCCAAGACATAACAGACGCTTTTTATTTAAGTGATGAATTCCAAAATAATGCTTTACAAAGTAGTGATCCTATTGAACATTTATACAACAAGATGTTAGGTAGAGGCTCTGATGCTGAAGGTAAAGCATTTTGGGATCAACAATTAGCAAATGGATCAGATCTGGAAAGCATCATTGAAGGTTTCATGAACTCAGACGAATATCAAGCTAAAAATGCTTAGCCTTTAAATCTAGCTAGCGCACTAGCTTTATTTCTATGCAATTGAGCCCTTTCTTTTTTTAAATTGAATTGTTGAATAGAGTTCATACCAGTGTGCTTTATAGCAACTTGGGAAGCAGTGTGTGCAAAACCAGGGTTATTACCAGCTGTTTTTGGATTTTTTATAGGGTTTCTAGCCATTTGCTGCTGCATTGCTCGTTCTAAATGAAGCTGATGCATAGCAAACTTATCACGAATATCAACACCATTAATAGCCTTTGTTGCACCGACAATCTTATCTTCTGCTGCGTCTAATGCAAATGTAGAAGCTGCAGATGTACCAGCTGTAAAAGCTAAAGTACCTGGATCAATAGGCATATTATTCAATTCTCCCCGACTCACCTTTGAGTCAACACGCTTTTAATATTAATAATTATAATAACACAATAGTTAAGGAAAAATGAAGAAGGAGCTAAGCTTTCTTAAAATTATTAATATAAAGAAGCAAATAAAACCCACAAAGACCTCATTCAAAGAGGCATGATAACCTGATTTACTCCAAATTAAAGCAACAGTAAGTGAAATAAAACATATAAAGATGCTACTTATGTTAGTCAGTGAGTATTTAAATACTCTTAAAAAAATTAATGGCGCGAAGACCACACCCAAACTAACCCAACCAAACATAGTGAGTGAAAAAACTGACTCGTTACTAATCAAAGCAAGTACTGTAACAAAAACTAATATAAGTAGAGTAACTATTTTATTAAACCAATAGTTATTTTTGAATTTAGTAAATAAATCCTGAGTGATACTTGCTGTGCAGGAAAGAATTTGTGAATCAGCAGTAGAAATAGTCGAAGAAAAGACTCCTGCTAAAATCAAACCTATCAAATAATTAGGTAATTGTGATTTACTAAGCTCAAGCAATGCCATTTCTGGATCAGAATTAATTAAATCAGGTAAAATCACCCTAGCTGAAAGAGCAACTAAAAACATAGCTGCACAAAAAACTATGTAGTACATGAAGTAAACTTTCTCTGCAAGCTTAAATGACTCAAGGTCTCTAATTAACATTGACCGAACCACAATATGAGGCTGACCTAATAAAGCAAAGCCATTCGCTACTCTTCCTAATATAAAAATCAAGAAACCAAATTTCAAATCACGAGGAATCCACTCCACTAGATTAGCTCCCTGCTCAGCAAGAGCTATTTTAATATTATTAAAACCACCGATACTATTTACTGCCACGAAAGCAAGACATAAAATAGCTGCAAGCATAATAATGGCTTGGACCGAATCAGTCCAAATGGAAGCTCTAATACCACCAGAAAAACAATATAGAGCTATTAAAACAGCTGCAATAATTACGCTTAAGGAATAATTCATCTCTAAAACCGCTTCAAGTGCTTTAGCACCTGCACTAAGCTGAGCTGCAGCATACACCCCCATAAAGATTATGATCACTAAAGCTAAAAATCTTAAAAAATACTTACCTGTATTGCTCTTAGTATCAGTAATACAAAAAGAAGTTATAGTACTTATATTCTCTTTTTCTGAAATTTCACGAATAGACTTATAAAATACTTTCCATATAAGCCAGTCAGAGAAAATCCATGTAATTAAAAACCAAACACTTGAGAAACCCTGGACATAAACATAACCAAGCATACCTATAAACATAAAACCACTTATTTTACTTGCAGCTGCAGATAATGCCATCGGAAATGCACCAACATTTCTACCAGCAAGCAAATAGTCATCAGTATTAGCCTCAGCTTTTAGGGATGCAAGCAAGCCTACTAGCATCATTAAAATAAAAAACAGAAAAAAACTAATAAAAATAGCCATAAGCTCTTTAATATTTTACTTTTCTTTTGCAAAAATGACTGAATTTCTTTAAAACTCTTACAGAAAGTATAATGAATCAATTTCAAAAAGTAATAAATAAAGTATCGATGAAAAAGTAAAAGACTTGTCAAGGTTTTTAAAAAGGTTACTCTTTAAACTAATTAGTCCAAATTTTTTTTTCGTCTTCAGTAAAAAAGCCTATTGGTTTGACCTCTGGGAAAAGTTCTATGTTCTTCTTCTCTCGAGCTAAACCCTGAACAGTAGAGACAAGTTCACAGAATTCAGAAGAACTAGCAGTTCCAATATTTTGGAAAAAGTTTGCATGAACGTCAGAAACTTGCATTTGACCTATAGTAAGCTCTTTTGCGTCCAAGTCTTGAATCAGTTTCCCGGCAGGATAGTCAGGCAGTGGGTTTTTAAAAGTACAACCACAAGTCCAAGCCTTCAATGGCTGTGATGATGTACGAGAGCGGTTATATGAAGCAACTTTCTCTCGAATCTCATCTTTCGCTGCGAAGTCTAATTTCACTGTAGCTGAGAGCAAGCAATATTTATCTGGATTGATACTAGAAGCCCTGTACTCAAACTCCATATCATCATACATAAATTCACGGACTTGAAGAGTATCTAAGTCTAGAATCTTTGCAGAAACAAAGATATCAGAGAATTCGCGACCGTGAGCTCCAGCATTCATAACAATTCCTCCCCCTACACTTCCTGGTATCCCTACCATAAATTCAGCACCAGAAAGGGAGCGATGTATCATTTTGCCACAAAAACGAGGCATCTTAAGACCAGCTCCGAGTTCAAATATAGTTTCAGATTTTTGATCAATAAAGTCAATTTTTAAAGTTGATATCAATAATGAATCAATTTTGCGAGAACTTAATAAAGAATTAGAGCCTCCACCTAAAAAAGTAACGTTCAAACCATTATCTTTGGCAAATTTAACAGCCTTAATTAATTCATCTACAGACTCAGGCTCAGCAAAAAAATCGGCACTAGCCTGAATACGTAAAGTACTCAAAGCCGTTACATCTACATTCTTTTTTATCTCCATATGGGATATGATTGTGCAATGCCTCCTAATATCAAGAATAACAGCGTTTTACTATTTTATCTTAATTTTTTTTAACAAGTGACTAGGTTAATAACCCTATCTTTAAGTGAATATTGTACTAGTTCGATAACCGTAAATTCCTTCATGAAATTATTAAACCACTTAGTTCTAATAGTTCTTAGCTTTATGTCTGGCATAAGAGCAGCTATTGCTGTACCTAGCTATCCAGAATCACTTAAAGAACTGTTAAACACTAAAGCTAAATTAGTAGCTAATTATTCACCGATGCTTGCTCTTAGAGGTTTAGCAAATAGCAAAGTTTACCGTAAAAAAGGACGTGCGCACTTAGAAAGATACTACTACGAGTCTGGCTCTAAGAGCCCCTACCAAAAAACCATAGTTAATATTAAAGTCCACTCAGACAAATGGCGCGAAAGAATCGTTGAAGCTAGTGGGACTATCAATAATCACAAGCTTTACTACAAAAACATCATGGAATTTAGCTTCCCCAAGAAAGGGGAAATGCATGTTTACTGTAACTTAGATGATACCTATCAGTTCTTATCACTATATGTTGAAAGTGATGGAAGTAAAATGACCAATAAAGTTATTGGATATTTTGCTGGTAAAACAGTCCAGTATTTTACTGAACATAGACTCTCAGAAGGTATTCTTGCAAATAGTAATTATAGAATGTACATAGAAGGTAATACAGATAAAGACTCAGGCTTACTAGATCTAAAAAGTGATGGTTTCTTAGATGAAGTTAAAATTCAAGGTAACGGTAAAGAAATAAAAAAAGACGAATACGAATTTATAGAACAGTTCGGTAGTATTACTGTTAAAAGCTTTTTAAAAGTTGAAATAGATTAATGTTAGAATAAGCATTGTGTCTAACTACATTATTAATAAAAGCGCCTTAGAACTTAAAGAAAGCTTTTTAAGTGCAGAAATAAGTGCAGAAGAAATCACAAAAGCATTTCTTGAAAGAATTAATCAACTAGATAAAGGCAACATTAATTCTTTTATTCATATTTGTGATGATCTAGCTATCCAAAAAGCTAAATTATTAGACTCTAGATTAATTAAAGGCGAAGATAAAGCAAAGCTTGGAAAACTTGCTGGAATCCCTATCGGTATAAAAGACCTTATTAACATGATGGGAGCAGAAACTACTGCTGGGTCTAGTATCCTAAAAGGTCACAAATCAGTTTATAACGCTACAGTTACTCATAAAGCTATTTCAGAAGGTGCTATCCCTTTAGGAAAACTAAATTTAGATGAATTTGCTATGGGAAGTAGTAACGAAACTAGTGCCTTCGGTCCATGTAAAAACCCTTGGGATATAAACAGAGTGCCTGGCGGTAGTTCTGGTGGCTCAGCTGCTGCCGTAGCAGCTAAGTTCTGCCCACTTGCGTATGGAACAGATACAGGTGGATCTATTAGACAACCTGCTGCTTACTGTGGTTTAGTAGGAATGAAACCTACCTATGGAAAGGTTTCTAGATATGGAATCATTGCCTTTGCTAGTAGTCTTGACCAGGCTGGTCCAATGACTAGAACAGTAAAAGATAACGCTTTATTACTTGAAGTAATGTCTGGCTATGACTCTAAAGACAGTACTTCAATCAATACTGGAACCGAAAACTATCTTGAATATATTCAGAATAACTTCGAAAAGAGAGAAAGCTTAGAAGGTACTAGAATCGGTGTTGCTAAAGACTTCAATCCTGACAGCTTAGATGAGGATACGAAAGCAGCTTTTGGGAAAGCTATTAAAGTTTACCAAGACCTAGGTGCTGAGATTGTTGAAATTCAGCTACCGAAAATCAAATACAGCTTAGCTTGTTACTACATCATCGCTCCAGCTGAAGCTAGTTCAAACCTATCACGTTTTGATGGAATCAGATTCGGTGCTAGAGCAGAGGCTGCTGACCTAGACGCTGTGTATAAAGAAAGCCGCCATAACTTTGGTGAAGAAGTTACTCGTAGAATCATGTTAGGGACTTACGCTTTAAGCTCAGGTTACTATGACGCTTACTATAAGAAAGCACAGCAAGCTAGAAGACTTATATTTAAAGACTTTGAAAATGCTTTCAAAACATGTGACTTAATTATTTCACCGACTACACCGAGCCCAGCATTTAAGTTTGGTGAGAAATCAGATCCTTTAGAAATGTACTTATCCGATGTTTTAACAGTTCCTGTAAACTTAGCTGGTTTACCTGGTTTATCTATTAACTCTGGCTATAATTCTGAAGGCATGCCTATCGGTCTTCAAATCATAGGAAAAGCTTTAGATGAAAAATCCATCTACAATGCAGCCTATGCATTTGAGCAGAAGTCTGGCGTCGAAACTAGAGAACCAGCTTTAGAAGCATTAGTTTAAAACGAATCGAGGACTTGATGAAGCCCTTCTCTGAATCTGAATTAAAAGATACTTTTCAGAAGAACTTTCATATACTGGAGTTCTTTGATGCTTGTTTTAAGAAGAATCAGCTTGCAAATGCATATATACTAAATGGTGAGAGCAGTTTAGAAGAAAAGCAAAATCTGTCATTAGAGATAAATAAAATTCTTAATTGTAAACATAATATATCTAAATCTTTAGCTGAAATGCAGACAGCTTGCAACGAATGCGACTCTTGCACTTGGTTAATGAACAAGGAACACCCTAAAACCCCTCTAATACTAGGAAGGGAAGAAAGCAGTAAAACGATAAAAGTAGCTACTGTACAAAAACTACAAGAACAGCTCTCTCAAAGTTCTCCATACTTCAGAGTTATAGTGATTCCAGAAGCTGACTTTCAGGTTTTCAGTAAACACCCAGCAAATGCTTTACTAAAGAGTATTGAAGAGCCTCACCCACGTTCATTATTCTTACTCTTCTCTAGGTCTAAGTACAATGTACTGGGAACAATAAAAAGTCGCTGTCAGGTTATAAATATTGAGCCTGAACACGAAGAAAACATTGGTGCAGACGAGAAAACATCTAAGATACTAGAAATTTACGAGAAGTATAAAACACAACACGATGATTTTAGTCCCCAGATAAAAAATAAACTCTTCATCGAAGAAATAGCAAAGTTCACGAAGGAAGAGTTAATAAATTACTTTGATTACAATATTAGTAAAATACAAATATCAAAAGAAAGTATTTGTTTTATTGAAAGTTTAGAAGAAGCTAAGCTAAAGCTTAATTCTTATGTAAATCCTAAAGCTGTGTTAAATTCTATAGAGTTTTTTAGTTAAGATGAGCTTTAGAAGATTTATCTAAACTATCTTTCACTTATTCAAACAATGATCCACCTAATTCTTCACCTAATGCGTCAAGAGTATTTGGTAATTGTCCAGCAACTGCGTTAGTAATATCCCGAGCTGCATTAGCACTAGCTTTAAGCTCAGGGGAATTAATCATATCACCAACTGAATTAGTTGCAGCCATACCGAACTTCAAATCTTCGATTCTTTGATTCCTACTTCTATGTTCATAAGCTTTGCCAATTTCAGTGGCAGTTTTATCAAAAATTATTCCTAAGCCTGCTAAAGTTTGCTCAAGATTTTCACTTAGCCGAATGACTTGGTCTTTAGGCATTTTTAAAGTCTCTGTCAAGAATGGGTCTATTTGACGTCCTTCAGCACCTTCATAGTTCTTATCTAAAAACAGTTGATCAAAACCAAAATAATTCCCAGCAAAGACTTTAAGAGGAGATGACTTCTCTAAAGAATTTTCAATATCTCCTAAAACCTTATTAACATCAAGATCTAAATATTCGACTAATTTATTTAATTTTTTCTTAGCCATTTCGATTCTATTATTCTTCGGATCATTTAATTTAGCATTAAGTGTACTTTCACTCAATTCAGCAGCAGAGAGTTCTAATTTTTCTCTATCAGTTAACAAATAATCTAAAAGCAATTTCATCATCGGAGCTGCAATTGTTTGGGATTTAGTATCTTTAGATGTATTTAAAACAGTTTTAACATCTAAGTCATTTAATAAATCTAAATGCTCTATGGTTTGTTGAAGTATGTTTTTCATTTGACCATTTTTCACCATAGAGTTAACTAAAGTTCTTTGAGCAAGAGCTAAATCAGCTTGAACCCTTCTAGCAGGAGTCTTAGCATCAGCCATAGCAAGGAATGCTAAAGGTAAAGTAGGAATAAAAACAATGCTAGCTATTTTTGCAACTGAGTTTTCACGAATAGCACTCATCACTCCATCTACAAAAGGAATCTGACTCTTTTTATATTCCTCTGATAATTCTTTTATTTTCTTCACTACAGACTGAGTATTAGCAGCTTTGCCATCTGGAAGAGTAATAGCTTCAGGTCCTTGCATTAATAATGCAAGAGCATTCATTTTCTTCGGAGCTATAGTCGCTAACTCTTCAGGTGACCTCTCTGGATTTGAAGCTTTTAAAGCTTGAAATTCTGCATTTTCGAGCAAACCTGTTAACGATTCATTTGGAACTTCTTCATTAGTTAAATCTCTTTCAGCTGCTCTTTGAATTAAGGTAGGGTCATTTAAACTTTTAAGTCCTTGTTTTTGCAATAATCTCTTAATTGTTTGGTCAGCGGAAAGAGCTTTAATTAAAGTATCAGCATTAGCATCACCTGTTGATGGAATATTTGCTGCATTATTATTAGCTAAGGCATTTTCTTCAGGCTTAACAGTCTCAACATTAGATCGGGGCGCTGCATTCCTTTGCTCTTCCATTTGAGCACTTAAAGTACTTAAAAGATTTGTGATTTCTGATGACATAATTTGTCCACTTTTTATTATACAAAAAAAGCGGACGAACTATTAATAAATATTCATTTATGATTCAAAAAATCAAACAGGCATCGATTGATCCCTAATAATATATCATTATCTTTAGGTGATAATTATAAAGAAAAGCTTAGATTTGCTTATAGGTGTTAATGATTTTTATCTGATCTAAAATTTGTGGGCCTTCACCGATATAAAATAATTTGAAAATCTGCGGACTGGCTTTAATCACAATTCCTCCAGGTTTGTAGGAAACGAATGACGTAAGCCTGGCTTTATCCAGCTTCTGGTTCTCCCAGGCAGAGCCTGAAGTACCAGCCACCATAAATATAGTTCCTTCTCCTCGCTCATATCTAGCTGCATTCGCTTCTGAAACCCGAATATTAAATGAAGAACGAATATCCCCTTGAATCAATGGAAAAGTTCTTTGATAACGATGATAATGCCCACTAATCATAAAATCGACTTTATATTTATCGATAATCTTCATAAGGCGAGACTTATACCTATTCTCGACATCTTGAAAAATATGATCTAACTTTTTAGGATTTTTAAAAAACCTTTCAGTAATAGGGTGATGAGAAAGAATAATAGTCCATTTTTCATCAGGAACAGTTGCGAGGTCTTTATCCAACCAGTTCATCATTTCCTCTAAATTACACTGTAAACCCATGGTATCTAAAACAACAAAATGCACCGAACGATAATCTACAGAGTAATAAGCTTCTGTCTTGGAAGCTATACCACCAGCATCACCTTCTTCAGGCAGATGAAATAAATCAAAGAAAACACCCTTAGGCTCTGGACAAGATACAGAATAAACTTGTTTTTCCTCTATATTCCCAAAATCATGCTTGCCAAATAATGGATAGAAAGGAATTTTCTGCATTAAATCACCAAAAACCCCGAAAAAAGCTCTATCAAAATCTTCCTTTGACCCGTTATGATAGGCATTATTACCAAGAGTAAAAACCATGTCAGGTAAGTCCTTATCAAAGCTTTCTAAAGAATTTAAAATATTTTTTTCAGTATTTTTAAATAGTTTCTGAAAGTTAGACGCTTTATAAGTCCCAGGATCTCCTAAAATCCACGCACTAAATTCATGGTTAAAAGGTAAATGATTAGGGGTAACAAAGGATTTCAAACCTTCATGAAGTGGAAGCCAACCACGCTTCCTATCAAAAGCTTCAATTTTATAAAAGTACTCTATATCTGGCTTTAAGTGCTTTAAAACTAAATCATGGTCTTCTCTAACCATCAGGTCACTAGAATGCAAACTTAAACTAGTTTTGTGGTTACCATAGTAAACCCGAACTTGAGTAGGATATTTAACTGTAAACAAAAGGTGTATAGCACCTTCGTGAGTATAATTCTGGAGATACGGTTCTCTTTCAAAGCGATTCAAAGAACTAGCAGAGCTAGGCTTGAAACTAATCAAGACCATAAAACTTACAAATATTTGTAAGTAAGTACCCATAGCTATATAATTCCACTAAAGAGTGAGCTACAAAACTAAACTATACTCGATTTAGCCCTAAAGCTCTAAGCCAGGGTATTCAAGTCTCAACTAGCTTAACTAGTCTAAAACCTGCAATCTCTCCCATGGTTTTAAAGAACTGAGCCTTATAAAAAATAACCCATGACTCTTGCATGGTTAAATGAACAAGAACTGAGAGAAAATAAACTACTACTAACTTAAAATGCATGTAGAAAGGTATTTCAAGAAATTCGAAATTCAAGAAACTCGGCCAAAACTTCAATAAAGCATAAGGAACCCCTATTAACTCAGCTTGATTTTTTTTTGCAAATATTTCCGGCTTATGTTTAGCTAGTAACACAAAGCTTTTCCCTGAGTTAAAATACCAGTTATAAATTCTTCTCGTGTCTAACCTATCATCATCCAAGGGATGCTCCACGCAAAGTTCTGGTGAATATTCAAGGCTAATGCCTTGATTCATAGCTCTTCTAAAAAACTCAGTATCTTCATGTAAAGTCTCACCAAACTTTTTAGCACCTACACCGATATTCTCATTAAACATCGACAAACTATCGACAACATCTCGTGACATTAAGAAACAAGCTCCAATTGGGTTTTCCATGAACTTTGCTTGTTCCTGGAAAGGATATTTTTTAGCAAAGCTGCCATAATCGTGCTCTGGAAAAACAGATGGTGAAATAAACCTATATTTCTTTAAAAAGTTTGACTCTTTAAGCTCCTTAGGAAGCTTCACTCTAGCTCCGATTATGCCAATTTCAACTAAAGGTCTTTTACTGATCTTTAAAAGGCTTGCTATAAAATTAGGTTGCACGATAACATCATCATCTAGGAAACAAATTAAGTCTCCTGTGAACTCCCTTAAAGCTTTATTCCTAGCAGCAGATAAGCCGGGCTTCATCTCCACCAGATATTTATATTCATTATCCTTAATAGAAAAATCTTTTAAAGACTTAGTTTCATCTGCAGAGTTATTATCAACAATTATAAGTTCGAAACTACTTCCTATAGTCTTGGCTGCAAATGCACTATTCTCAATCTGTTTTTTTAAAACCTCAAGTAAAACTTTTAGCTTTTCATAACGGTTATAAGAACAAATCGCCAAACTAATTTTCACTAAGGAAATCATAGCAAAGCACGCTAAAATAAGTATGAATGAAAGTTTTAATTACAGGCTGTGCTGGATATATAGGTAGTATCACCTCCCAAACATGCATAGATAATGGTTACGAAGTCATAGGCTTAGATGCTTTTTATACTGGTTTTGAAAATAACATCCCTGATTCAGTAAAAGTTTATAGAGGTGATATTGCTGATACAGACATTTTAGCCAGAATCAAATCAGAGTACCCTGACTTAGATACAGTGATACACATGGCAGGTTTTATCGAAGTGGCTGAGTCTGTTAAAGAACCAGAGAAGTATATAGAAAACAATTTCACTAAAGCAAAGCTTATGCTTGATGAGCTAATCAAGTTAAATTTTAAAAATATTATTTTCTCAAGCACAGCTGCTGTATACGGTATGCCTAAAGAATTAACAGCAATTCCAGAAGATTCTGAGTTAAAACCCATTAACCCTTATGGTGAATCTAAGTTGATGTTTGAGAACTATCTGTGTGAAATGCAGGGTGAGATCAATCATATAATTTTCAGATTTTTCAATGTAGCTGGAGCCTATAACAGCCTTGGGGAATGTCATGAACCAGAAACTCACCTTATCCCTCTAATACTTGACTTTGCTTTAGAGCAAAGAAAGAGCTTTGCGCTATTCGGGACAGATTATCCCAGCCATGACGGAACTGCTGTAAGGGATTACATCCATGTTAGGGACTTAGCTAAAGCACATGTAAATGCTCTAAACGAATTTAAGATTTCTTCAAAAAATCTAAATCAAGCCTATAACCTTGGTTACGGTAAAGGTTTTTCAGTAAAAGAAATAATCGAAAATGTCGAAAAAGTTTTAGGTTCAAAGCTGGACTATGAAAAGAAAGATAGACGCCCGGGTGATCCTGCTTATTTAGTAGCTTCAGCAGAAAAAGCAAAAGCTAATTTAAATTTCATACCAGAGTTCAATAATATTGAAAAAATTATCAGTGATGCTTATCAGCACCGTAAACTTTTCTGGGAGAATAAATTAAGCTGCAAATCATAAAACCAGTTTTTATAATTGCTTGTCCTAGAAGTGGTTCTTCTTACCTGCTTAAAATACTTAGCGAAAGTAAAGAACTGTGGTCTAGCTATAGAGAGTCTCATTATCTCTGGGAAAGATTTTTAGAAGATCCCCGTGATCCTATTTTCTCTATACCTTTAAATGAAGAGGATTATAACGAACAAATTAATAAACACGGCTTTAGCAGCGAACTTTTCGAAGAACTTTATCATTTAAATACTTTTAACAACCCGAACAGTGGTCAAATTTCACGCATTGTAAGCTTTCGAGAAAAGGCAAAGCCTTTATTCAAGTGGTTTCTAGACTTCAATAGACTATGGAAAGAAGAGGTTTTAAATCTAAATCAATATCGAATTATCGATAAAACCCCTCCAAATGTTTTTCGAGTAGAATTTATTAATAAAGTCTTTCCTGATGCACAGTTTATTTATTTGAAACGTTCTCCTGAAGGGAATATAAATTCTTTAATGAAAGCTTGGCAGTCGAAGGGAAAGCTTTTTGATTTTAAATTCCGGAAGTTTTATGAATATAATTCCAGAATTGATTTTGAGGGTTATGATGGGGAAGTTTGGAAGTTTATTAATCCGCCTGGCTGGGAAAAGTTTTTAGAACCTCGTTTGAGTAACGCAGAAGATAGAGTCCTAAAGTGGTCTCTTAAAGATGTTTGTGAGTTTCAGTATAAGGAAGCAAATAAATGGGCAAGTGAGTCTCTTGCCAAGATTTGTGAAGGTTTAAGCGCGCGTGAGCGCGCCAAGAAAGTCATAGAGATTAACTACGAAGATATGATTTCAAATAAGGTTAAGACTTTTAGTGAAATCTGTGATTTCTTAGACATCGATTTTTCCCTGGAGCTTCAATCTATGATTGAGAGAGACCCTAAGGTTTCTAGGATATAGAGCAAAATCTTCTTAATTATTGTTTATATACCATCACCATTTCCTGTAAAAGTCCAAGATTCATGAAGGCTATGCATCTTTTCAGCAGTCACTGGTCCCTGCTCAGTAGGAATAAGACTTACCATGTCACCTTCACCCTCTGGAAGAATTCCCTCGCCGGGATTATTTCTTCTAGCAGCTTTAGGCTCATTTTGTCCGGCATCGCTGGAAGGTTGCTTTTTTGAATGGCATGCCCCCGATAAAATAGACCATACATTCCACTTTTAAGTAAAAGGAGTTT
>CALBDR010000284.1 GCA_937927525.1 uncultured Candidatus Melainabacteria bacterium | reverse complement strand
GGTTATAACAACGATCGTAACTGGGTTCCAGATGTAAGAGAAAAGTCTAATCAATATCTTTTATTTCTAGAAAACAAAGAAGATGTCCTTCGTCATATTAGAGATGCAGAACTTCTCATCCTTAACAGTCAGTATGAAGGATTTGGTTTGGTTCTGCTGGAAGCTATGCTCAATGATACTCCCTGGGCTTCTACTCCTGTAGCAGGTGCTGAGGTGTTAAAGGATCATGGTTTTGTATACAACTCGCTTCCCGAACTTATGGAGTATGTTGAGAAGGGTGAATATATCAAAGGTGACAAGCAATTTGTGATCGATAACCACTTAACTGACACAACTGTTAAACAGATATTGGATGTTATCAAATGAAGTTAATAATTTATTCTGACGATGAGAAAGCTCGCAGTCCTATTGTTCAGTCGGCTTTAAAGTATGGCTTTGATCTTCATGTAGCTACTGGTAAGTATCGTTGGTATAAGGATCTTGAGACAAGAACTCAAAAAACATTAGAAATGTTAGAGTCATTAGATCCTGATGAACTTGTTGTTGTTACTGATGGTCATGATGTGTTTGTAAACGACAGTGCAAAAGAATTTAAAGAAAGGTACCACGAGCATTATGATAAGAAAATCGTTTTTCAATCGGAACATCAAAATTGGCCTGATCCAAGACTTGAAAAACAATGTCTTGAGAAGCATACTGATATTCACGGCTATAGTTTTCTTTGTTTCGGGATGCATGCTGGCACTGCTGGCCAGCTTGTAGAACTTTATCGTAAAGGACTGTGGATTGGTCAGGTGGATGATGAGCTCAAACAAATCAATCCTCATTTACACTGGTCGTTTGACGATCAATTATTTGCAGTAAAGCAATATCTCCAAAGAGAAGATATTGTGATTGATAGCGACTGCCATCTTTGTCAGTCTATGCAAGCTCGAGCTCTTGAGAGCAGTGATGTAGCATTTACACCTGATTTTGTAGTAAATATAAAAAAGAACACCAGACCTGTATTTGTACATGGTCACGGCAATGTTCAAATAAAGGAAATTTATAATTCGGTGGTAAAACGATATGGATACTAACACACACTTTTTTGTTTTTGGACTTCAGAAGTCTGGAACCAAATATTTAAAAAAGTTAATTGAGGTCAATACTGATCTTAAATTTAAAACAAAGTATGTGTGGAAGCATACAATGAACCCAGTAGATTTTTATGATGATGGTGTAGAGAAGTTTTGGATTACTAAGTCACCATACAACTGGGCACGGTCTGTTATTAAAAGACATAGAGTCGATATTCTTCAGAAATATAAAAAGTATGATCTTAAAGAAGAGTCAGGTATGGTAGTTAGAGGTCTTAATGTTAAGAACCTTACCACACTTTATAATCATTATCATACTATGCTTATCAATACAGACTTAGTAAATGTGAGATATGAAGAACTTCTAAATGACTGTTTTCCCTTCTTTAAGAAGTTGTCAAATAAGTATGATGTCAAACTACCTCCTCAAAAGAATATAGACACATCTAAGTTTTATATTAAACCAGAAGTAAAGGAAGAATATCTTACAGTTCCTAGATACAATGATCCGCTTGTAGTTGAAATCAATAAATATATAGATAAGGATTTAATTAATAGGTTGGGTTACGAGGTAGCATAATGGCTAAGAAAAAGATCAGCAAAAAGGTTCTAGCAGCTATACAAGATAAGCTTACTCTTGTTAGCTTAGCTAGTCCTAGAGAACCTGATCAATTCAAGGACCTAGTAGATGTAAACCCTAAGTATTTTCTGAGAATGGATCAACCATATCTCAAAGAAAGCAAAAACTCTACAGCTGTAATTTCATTTGGCAGAATGAATCCCCCTACAATAGGTCATCAGAAGCTAGTAGATAAAGTAAAAGAAGTAGCTAGATCTAAAGGTGGTAGACCTATGATCTTCTTATCTCATACTCAGGATTCAAAAAAGAATCCTTTAGGTTATTCGGATAAAATTAAATTTGCTCGAGCAGCTTTTGGTAGAGATGTAGTTAAACCATCTAGTGCTAAAACTCTTATTGATATAGCTAACAAGCTTAGTAGAGAATATGATAACCTTGTAATGGTTGTTGGGGACGATAGAGTAAGAGAGTTTGATTCTCTACTCAACAAATATAACGGGCAAGACTATTCCTTTGAAACAATCGAGATTGTTTCCGCTGGTACAAGAGACCCAGATTCCAGCGATGTTTCTGGCATGTCAGCTTCTAAGATGAGAGATTTTGTTTCTTCCGATGACATGGATTCTTTTAGAGATGGTCTTCCTATGAGACTTCAATCTCAGCATAAAAGAATTTTTGACTTAATAAAAAAAAACTTAACTGAATCTAAGGTCTACACACGAGGTGCCACAGCTTCAACAATCGTTTCTACAAAAGGTGGCGAGAAGGCGGGTCAATCTCTTAATAGATCAAGAGCTATTTCCGGAGCCTTGAACGATACTCTTAAAACTGCTGAGAGTGGCGTAGATGCTACTGAGGATTCCGATGAGACGCATATGATGGCTTTTAACATGGCGGCAATGGAAGCTACGTTTAAAGCAAACAAAGGAACTCTTCAGCCAGATTTCCAATCTATGACACCTAGACAACAATATGAATATTTTGTAAAGAATGCTAGTCAGGATGTAATGACTGCTGCTAATAGTGGTAAGGCAAAATATCTTAGTATGTTAAAAACACAGCAGCTGCCCAAGACAAAAAGGTTTGTTAAGTATGGTTAGATTTTCAGATCTTAATGAGGGCAAGGGTCCTGCTCAAGACAAATATCATTCTGGTTTATCTGATGAAACTAGGTCCAAGAGAATACCTCACTTTAAATCTAAATCTACAGAACCAGCTCCCGGTGACAAAAATGCTGAAACTAAAAAAAGTAAGCATACATCTAATTATGAAAGGATGTTCAAAGAGGAATCGGATATGAGTTTTAAATCTTTTGAAACTTTTTTGGTAGAAAACAAAGCCGTGAGAAAAAAAGCTTCTGAAACTGGTATCTCTTATGGTATTCTTAAACAGGTGTATGAGAGAGGCGTCGCAGCGTGGAAGACAGGACATAGACCTGGCACTACTCCACAACAATGGGGACTAGCTAGAATTAATTCTTTTGCTACAGGAGGCAAAACAAGAAGAACAGCTGATAAAGATCTTTGGAAGAAGCATCAGGCTAATAAAAAGAAAAAGAAGAATGCCAAGAAAGAAGAGACTATTGTAGAGTCTACATACAAAGGCCGTAAAGTAAAACTTAATGATCCGGTTCGCTTGCCATCCGGTAGCAAGAAAAAGTTTAAAGTGTATACTACTAATCCTAAAACTGGAAATGTTGTAAAAGTAACATTTGGAGATCCAGGTCTTTCTATCAAAAGAGACAGTGACAAACGAAGAAAGGCTTTTCGAGCTAGACACGGTTGTGATGCTGTAACTTTTGAGGACGATCGTCATACTCCTAAATACTGGTCATGCAAGATGTGGG
>CALBDR010000283.1 GCA_937927525.1 uncultured Candidatus Melainabacteria bacterium | reverse complement strand
GTTCGAAGGCTATCCCAACTACGACAAGTCTGAATTCGACGCGCCGTCTCCTCTTTTTGATGACGACGACGAGCTTGAAGCAGTGTGGAAGCGAGAGCACTCTCTACAAGAACTGCTTGATCCCAAGAACTTCAAGACTTATTCAGAACTTAAGACTAAGCTTTATCGAGTACTCGCTCTCGCTGAAGATTCTCCTGAGCCTACTGCGGCTTCTTCTTACGAGGAAGATACTAATGACGATCTAGATCTCAGCAGTCTGAAATCAGCCCCAGCTCCGGAGCCCGTTGCCGCACCAGTAAGTGCAGCTTCTGACGACGATGACGACGACGATCTTTCGATCTTCAAAGAACTTGCAAAAGGTTAAACCTTTTCGGGGGAGGGCATGCTCCCCCTTTTTTAAGGAGTAAGTATGTCAGATAAACCTGAAACAATTCTTGATTTTGATTTCGGTTTTACAGCCGTTAATGCTGACGAGCTTGACGTAGTACGCGAGGCAAAAGCAGTAGCGGAAACTACTTCGGCTACAGCCGAATCAAACGCAGCAAAAGCTCAACTTATCTACGATGCCGTCATGCCCCTTCTTAATAACCTGAAAGCCAACCCTGAAAAGGATTATATCTACTGGCCAGATCGTTACGAGAAGCTTGATGCTTTCGCTGATAAGTTGCACGCTATTTTAACTGGAGAATAATATGAGTCTACTCGACAAAATGCTTAAAGCTGGTTCGGTCAAAGGATCGTCCGTGCTAGCTAAATCGTCGTTCTTTAACGACAAGGATCCAATCAAAACTGAACTACCGATCGTAAACATCGCATTTTGTGGCTCTCTTGATGGTGGTTTGCTTCCAGGTCTTACTGTTCTAGCCGGTGCCTCGAAAAGCTTTAAAACTCTTCTTGGTCTATATTGCATGAAAGCTTATCTAGATAAGTACCCTGAAGGTGTCGCTATCCTTTACGATTCTGAGTACGGTGTGACTCCAGAGTACCTTGAAAGCTACAACATCGACACTGAACGCGTTATCCACGTGCCCATCGAAGATGTCGAGCAACTTAAGTTTGACGCCACTAAGCGTTTGAACGAAATTGAAAAGGGCGATAAAGTCTTTATTATGATTGACTCAGTTGGTAACCTCGCGTCTCGTAAAGAGGTTGAGGATGCTGAAAATGAGAAGTCAGTTGCTGACATGTCTCGTGCTAAACAGCTTAAGTCTCTATTCCGTATCATCACTCCTAAGCTTACTGGAAGAGATATTCCTATGGTGGCGATCAACCACACCTACAAGGAAATTGGAATGTTTCCTAAGGATGTGGTGTCTGGCGGTACTGGTATTATGTACTCTGCCAACCAGGTGTTTATTATTACCAAAGCTCAAGAAAAAGATGGCACCGATCTAGCAGGCTGGAGATTTACGATCAACATCGAAAAATCTCGTTACGTCAAAGAAAAGTCTAAACTTCCTTTTACCGTACTCTACGACAGCGGCATTCAGAAATGGTCAGCACTATTTGACTTGGCTTTAGAGGCTGGACTGTTGACAAAAGCCAACCAAGGATGGTATAATGCTGTAGATACTGAAACCGGTGAGATTATCGAACCTAAGCGTCGAGCTAAGGATATCGAAAACGACGATGAGTTCTTTGAGAACCTTATCGAATCTCCGAAGTTTAAACAGTTTGTGGAACGAAAGTTCAAACTTAACGCTGCAGTTATGAATGAGGAAACCGTAGATGCTAGAGAAGACGATCTTATCGAACTTGATTCTGAATGAGGATTTCAGCCGCAAGGTATATCCTTATCTCAAAGAAGACTATTTCGATGACAATTCTCTTCGTAAAATCTTTGCTACCTGTGTCGAATATGTAGAAAAGTACAAAGAGCCTCCGTCAAAAGAGGCTCTTAAACTTGCGATCGATAAGCGTAAAGATCTTACTGAAGATACTTACAATGATGTGCAAGAGGCCATCAATCAACTTGAGGTTGACCCGTCAACTAACATAGAGTTTCTTATCGACGAGACTGAAAAGTTCTGTCAAGATAAGGATCTCTACAATGCTATTCGTAAATCTATTCTTATCCTTGACGGCCAAGACAAGGAAATGGACAAGGGTTCTATTCCTAAGCTCTTGTCAGACTCTCTTGGTATTAGTTTTGATAGCAGCGTCGGCCACGACTTTCTTGACGACTTCGACGATCGCTATGAACACTACCACAAGAAAGAAGAACGCATTCCATTCGACATCGACATTCTGAATAAAATTACAAAAGGCGGCTTGCCTCGTAAATCTATGACCGTTCTGTTGGCGACAACTGGCGGTGGTAAATCTTTGCTCAAGTGCCACATGGCAGCTAACCATTTGATGTACGGTAAGAACGTACTCTATATTACAATGGAAATGGCCGAAGAAGAAATCGGTCGCCGTATCGATGCTAACATTATGGATATTACCATTGACGAGGTTAAAGAAATTCCTCGCGACGTGTTTGAGAAGCGAATGAACCGATACAAGACCAAGACAACAGGCAAACTGGTTATCAAGGAATTTCCTACCGGCTCTGCTCATAGTGGTCATTTTCGCCACTTGATTAACGAGCTTCGCCTTAAGAAAAACTTTCAGCCTGACGTGATCTTTGTCGATTATCTTAATATCTGTGCTTCTTCTCGAGTGAGAGGTGCCGCTTCAGCAAATTCCTATACACTCGTTAAATCTATTGCGGAGGAAGTTCGTGGATTGGCCATGGAATTTAATTGCGCGATCGTTACTAGTTCTCAGTTTAATCGGGACGGTTACGGTAATTCTGATGTTGATCTTACAAATACTTCCGAGTCAATGGGCATCACTCATACTGCAGACTGTATTCTCGGTCTAGTGACTTCTGAACAACTTGACGAACTTGGTCAACTTATGATCAAGCAGTTGAAGAATCGCTGGGGCGATCTTGGTTACTATCGTCGATTCCTAGTCGGCGTTGAACGAGCTAAAATGAAAATCTATGAGCTTGAAGAAAGCGCCCAGAAGAATATCAGCTTTGATAGTAACGGTGGCTCGGGAAAAAAGTCTAATGATGATGATGACACTCCTATGTTCGATAAGACTGACATCGGCCAAAGACTCGGGGCACGTAAGAAGCGAAACGTCTTCAGTGATGTACAACTTACGTAATTATAAATAAGCCTATACACTTTTAACCAATTAAGCATAGGCGTCTAGGATGAAGTCTTTTAAATTATATTTGTCGGAAGCTGTTGCTATGTCTCCAAAAGAGTTGCAAAAGCCGAATTCACTGACCGGTGAAAAAAGAACAGATATTCTAAGAAAAGAAATTAAAGCAGGAAATCCTCTAGAACTTAAAGCTGGAGGATTTTTTACTGTGACTGATATTCAAGCTGCTCTAGATGCTATCGATAAGTTTGAAAAAGACGAAAAGACTTTTAGTCTCTTTGGTGGCGGTGGTTCTGTCAAACTATCTCAACTTGCAAAATCTAAAGTTTTCGGTGGTGGAGGCGGCGGCATAGGCGGCGGAACAGAACAAACCGCAATAGTTGAATCTGCTCAATGCCTATGGCTTCAGGCTATGCTTGATCATGGAATGCTTTCCTTAGATTCGTTCACAGAAGAGATGCTGAGAGCCGCTTATCCTAAGATCAAAGTAGATGTCGAGCTTGATAAGATTCTGGATATAGATGACGGATGGAGAAAATCCTCGTATCTTGGAGCCAAGCACCTGATCGAAAATGGTTTTGCTCATAAGGGTATGGTAGCTCATCGTGGATCCGACCTCATGAAAGAGATATACAAGGCCAAGAACAAAGCACTTAAAAATCAAGGCCTCTCTAAAATCTCTGATGACAAATGGAATCCAGGCGACATTTGGCTAGCAGATAGGTCTTTTAAAATCTCAGAACTACCTACAGATAATATTCACAGCCTTAACGCGAAGTTATTAGAGCTCTTTAATCAGAAAAAACTTATAGGCGTATCGCTTAAAAAGATCGTTAAATCCGCTAGGCACGATATTAAAAATGGCGGAGACAAAAAGATTAAAACCTTTAGATTCAAAACAATGGCCTTGGCTTCTGCTCAACGAGGTACTATATGGACTTCGAAGGGTGGGCAAATCTACTACGACGGCGGATCGATGGAGGTTCGTACTACCGCACCGCTTTCAATCCATAAAGCTGAAATCAAAGGAAAAACTGCTAGAGGCGGCGGCGCAAGCTGGGGTATTATCGTAAACTATGCAAAGACAAGATTAAAGCAGAATTTTCCA
>CALBDR010000282.1 GCA_937927525.1 uncultured Candidatus Melainabacteria bacterium | reverse complement strand
TGATTCTTGGCGTTTAAACCCGCCTAGAATCGATTTGTTTTGGCATCCTGTGACAGCAGTGCAGATTGGCTGATCAGACTGACTTGAGAATGAGAACTGAGTTTGTGTTCTTAAGAGAGAAGGAGGCCCCAGCAGCACCGCCCCACCTTGGCATCGGCTACTGAGACCCCCAGTTGTGTTATGAATAAGGCTCTCTTATTTACTCAGCGAGAACACTAGCGAGAGCATCCAGTGTTTCGAAAGCTTCCTCCAACTTCTCGACGACATTCATGTCGTCGTTGTTTCTGTGATATGCTTTTTCCAAATCTTTGACCTGCCAGTACACCATTGATTCCCTGGCTCTGAGAGCCGTGATGAGAGCGGGCACTGTTTCGAAATTCGTTGTCATCAGTTCTGAATATCTGCAAAGACATCTCCCTTTCGAGTCGAAGCTCCTTTGAGTTTGAACCCAGGAGAGCAGCCACATGCACAGCCACACTTCTGAGACCAAGAAGGTTTGACCTGACTGATCTCTTTCTCAGTGAAGCCAGCCTTCTGAAGAATCTCAGGCATCAGCTTCTTCCACTCAAGGTGAGGACGATTGCGTCGATTCATCAGGTTGTCAAGGATTCCTTCTCCCACAGGGAAGATGTAGCAGTGAGCTGTCACCCTCTTGTGGTTGTTGATAGGTTGAGTTTCGACTTTGAGGACTTTCATTATTCGTTCCCTCCATCCATGAGGTCTTCAGAGATCACCAAACAGAGTTGATTCTCAGAGAGTTGTTGGAACTCCACCTCCAGATTGTTCCAGCAGTAGTCTTGGAAGAAGACTTGTTTAACTCCCTCCTTCTGGTAGGATTGAAGTTTCTTGATGAGTGTGTTGATATTCATAACAGTATTGAGTATCTGTGATCTTGTTGGACTGATCAAGGATGAACTGTCACAATCTTGCCATCCACCACAGTCAACATGACAAAGTTCTCATCTCCATCACCACTGCCATAGTACCACTCCTGAAGGAGATTGGAGGTTTGTTCTTCTCCATCATCATCCTCCCAGACAGCAGTCACACCATCCTTCTGAAGTTCCATCTCCAAGTCTTCAGCCAGCTCCTCCATGAACTTGCCAAAAGCGACAGGTTTAGAAGTGTATGCATTGCCATCACCAAAGTAGTCATCCATGTGAAGGACTTGGACTTTGGCTTGCTTTGACAGACCCTTTGCACTGATTGCTTTGATACCTTTATTCATAACAGTATTGATTCTCTGAAGTTTCTTAGGACAAGTCAATCCCAAATGCTTTTGTTGCGACCAAAGTGCTCAGTCTCCATCAACTGCCAAGCAATGGAAGGGATGGCATCTCTGATGATGGTGTCCAGAGAGTCAGCCAGCTTGTAGGCTCTGTTGACCTCTCCATTTTGGATCAGAGCACCAACCAGGAACATATCCCTGGCATCAGCATAGGCACATTTCAGAATCCCATGCAGATCATCAGGATGATCTTTCCAGACTTTGGTGGAGGTTTTGAGCCACTTGTCAGAGGCTTTCTGAACAGCCAGACCAATTGCTTTGAGTTGTTTCTTATTCATAACAGGAATGAGTATAGGGGTTTGGAAAGGACAAGGCAACTCAATCCCACATCCAAACAATCACAGTGGGGATGAGGATGGTGATGATGCTGACGAACAGGATGTTTTCAATCATGCAAATACTATCAGAGAGATCAAAGGACAAGGCAACTCTCAATGGGCCCGGCAGGACTCGAACCTGCAACCAATCGATTATGAGCCGACTGCTCTGACCGTTGAGCTACAAGCCCTTAGAGAGAAAACTATTCCTTTGACCAGTAAACTGAATCCTGAGGATCCATGATCACAATGTCTGCATTAAACTCAGCACATCCTTCCAACTCTTTGAAGAAGTCTCTGACATTCTCAAGCTGCCACTGGAGATTTTGAACTCGTCCTGATTCGGCACTAAACTGAACCAAGCTATCCAGAACAGTTATAGAGTTGATGTTGTAATCTCCTTTGAGAGACTCATCACATCTTCCATCTTCAAGATTCTGTACCCACTTGACAAAGATCCGAGCAGCATTCTTTGCTTGCTCTTTAGTGTCAAAGGCTGCGTATGCGTTTTGTGTTTGTGCTGGTGTTCCCATATTATTAGACCATGTAGTCAGAATGAATCAATTCTGTAAACTCTTCAAAAGTTTCTTCATCCCACTTCTCAGTATCTTGAAGAAGATCAAACCACTTGTTTCCTTCTTGTACAACAAGCGTCAAACCTTCTTCTCCACACTCAACCCAGCCAATTTCTCCGCCAGGCATTATTCCGCTTGCATGATAAAATTCTGAAGCTGTGTCAAAGTTATCCTCAACCTCTTGAGGATCATCGTCAAACTCTTCAGCAAGCATTCGATGAATTTCATCAAGCTGTAAGTCTTTTACAAGAGCGACGGCCTCATCTAAAGAATTCATTTTGACATACTCAACAGTCTCAGAAGGATCACACTCTCCGCGAGATGTTGCAACATAGGTAGTTAGGAATTTCATTGCAGATATAGTCTATAGGTTAAGTCAGGACAGGTCAATAACCAGCTTCTTGGATCTCTCTATAGATTTCCTTGAGCTTCATTGAGTCCGACAGATAATGTGACTCAGCTGTTGATTTGATTTTAGCCACAAGGTCTTCAAGCTCATCTGCTCGAGCCTCTTCATCCTTTGCATGGATTGCCCACATAGCTGTTTCAGTATTCATCAAGCGACCCACTCCGTAACGACCTCGTCACTCTCTTCATCGTACTCAAGGTCGTTCATCTTAGCCTCAAGCTCATTAGGAGTTCGAGCGATCTCCCACATCCTGCAGAGGTGATTGTAGAATTCATTGAAGTCGTCTTCACCCATCCAGCGAACCATTTCCTGCACAAGCGTCTCTTGCATGAATTCAGGACTGGTTGACTCCTGCAGCCACTCAAGCTTATCGTAACGATTCATTATGCAGCCTCCTTGTTGAGGTTCTTCACACGAACGATCTCTTCGTCGAGGATCAGCTTCGTCAGCTCTGCTGAAGCATAGTCGTTTTCCAAACGGCTCAGGACTCCGCTCAGGTAGCCAGCAACATAGCCGTAGGGATCGTTAGGGTTGATTGAGCGCTCTTCGAGCAGCTTGATTAGTTGGTTGGTTTTACTCATAACAGGATCTATCTTCTGAACTTTGAGAGGACAAGGCAACTCCTTATTTCAGGAGTGCTTTGTTGGTGTCGAGACTGTCCTTGGACATGGTCTCCAAGTTGACCAGCAAGGTCGAGAGCTGCAGGAGCTCCTGGATGTTCTGGTCGTACTGCTTGTTCCACCTGGTGGTGAGAACTTCCAGGCGATCGTTGATGACTTTGAGTTGCTTTTTGATGTCTTTGTTCATAACAGTGACTATCTTCAGATCATTGAGAGGACAAGGCAAGATCTTTTTGAATCTCAGCATATTTCCTGTCAACAATCTCCTGCACAGAATTGAATCCCCATCGAGCAGATTCAAACAATCCTGTTAAAGTTCCGTACGAGAAAGCCATCGCACTTTCTGTAGGATAGTGGTACTTTGTCTTTGCAAGCTTAAGCAAAGCATCAGCCAGCTCATTAACCGTAACGTCTTTGTCCATTAGTAGTTGAGGTGTTGTCCAGAGATCGTGTAGAGAGTTTTACCAGCCTCGTCGGTGATAATCAGTACGAGATTATCAGCATTACCTTTCTGCTTGTGAAAGTAGTTATCGATCTCATGCATGCAGCTCGCTCCAAGAGCCATCATCGTATTACCGTCTTTGAAGAAACGTTCCAGCTCGTCAACAGGAGCTTTACCGTTGATTGCCAAACGGAGGAGATCCATTTCGTGACAGTGATCAGACCAGCTAGAATGCTCGTCTCCATCTGTAGCAACATCCGTCATAAAGTCGTTCAGACTGTTAACGAAGTCGTAGTGAAGGGTGGTGGCTTTAACCTTGATTGCGTTGATTTGTTCCATAACAGGAATGAGCTTAGAGAATTGAAAAGGACAAGGCGAGCTTTATTTTCTGACTTCAACAAACTTGCCATCCACGAACTTAAACCCACGAGGCAAGCACTTGATACCATTCTCACAAATATTATAGTGAGGACAATCCAGACAGTGACGGCCGTTGTCGAGATAGATATCAGGACGAGCACATTCACGTTGGGAAGTTTGAGTAAACTCCTCATCAGTCTGTGGTCGCTTTGTACCTACAGGCATCTTAGGAACATCAGCAATCGTAATACGCTCTTTGCGCTTACGGCCCTTCTTAGCTCCAATAGCTTTAGGCTTCATCGTGAGGATCCTTTCTTGCTTGTTGGCTGCACGGGATTTGTAGTTCCTAAGAAGATTCTCTGCAGAGCCATATTCTTTGACCTTCTTGTGAAGCCAAGGGCCCACACATACAGAAAGCTTGCCAGTAACGGTACAAGGGATTTTATGTCCAGGGAAATTTCCATCTTTCTCGTATTTAGCTACAAACAGCTTAATTTCTTCGTCTGACAGCTGTTTGCCTGCAATTGCCTTAATGGTGGTAGTCGACTTGCGACCTCGTTTGGTTTTGGTTTTATTCATGTTGTTTAGTGTCTATATGTTAAAAGGACAAGGCAAGATTTAATCAATCAAAAGCTCAACTTCACTGTCTTCAACAAAGACTGCTTTCTTAGATTTGCCATCAGAAAGTTCCAGGTAAACAGTCTCCTCATAGTAGCCATCAGTCGTTACATCATGCTCCATACCTTGAACAGCATAGAATCGGCCATTGTATTCAACTTTGTCTCCTATAGCGATCTGATCGCCATTTACATCTCCTGCAAAGATCTTAGTAGGGTCAGTTGTAGTCATGTTATCGGATTCCTGCATACTCCCCAAGGTTGATGAAGTCAATAGCAGCTTCTTCAAAGTCTCCATCATACTCTCTGCAGATCGCATAGATCTCATGGTTAACATCTGAACTACCAACTTCCCAAGCTCCTCCTGAAACAAGTCGCTGAGAAGCAAACCTGCGGATCAAGCGACGAGTGAGGTCGCACTGCTTCTGATAGAGGTTCATTGCCTCTTCGAATGTGTAAATCATAAAATTAAAAGTCTAAAGCCAAACGAATCTGTTCAACCAACCTGTAAGCACACGAACGTGACAAGACGTAGGTGTTGGTGGAGTTAGAGTCTTTGTGGGTTTTGAGTTTGATCTCAACCACACCCTCGTTCTCGATATACGAGATGCCTGCTTCTACTTCGCTGTTTCGAAAAACAGCACCAGTGATTTTTCCATCGATCTTCATAACAGTTAGTAGTGTCTAGATTTGAAAAGGACAAGGCAACTTATTTAACACTCTTGCGGTAGCCAGTGACCCTGGGGCTGAAGAAGGGATCTTCGTTGATCAGACCATTCAGATCGTGACCCAGAGTGCTGACAAGAGCACTGAGCTTCTTGGAGTCATCCAAGTCGTTGCGGTAGAAGGTGTGCCGGATGAATCCGAGCATATCCATGTAGGTAGTTTTGTTTGTTTCCATAACAGTGACTAGTATCTGATTCTTAAAAGGACAAGGCAACTCAAACTTTGTTCAAGTACCAAGAATAAAACCCATTGATCTGTCCATCCTCGAACTGAACATAATATCTCGTCCATTGACGTTCAGTCCCACAGTGAGGAACTCGAGCAGTCCCATACTTCGTTGTACTACGAGCAATTACTTTTCCTTCTTGACCAAGACGTGAAGTCAAAGTTTTAGGTTCGTTCTCATCCACATAAGATACTTTGACATTATCGTGTGGAAGAAACTTGTGGTTTTTATGTTTCCAATTATAAGTGACAAGAGCTTTGATGTAATTCATAACAGTGACTAGTATCTGAAAGTTAAAAGGACAAGGCAATGAAAATCCTTTGAGGACTACTAAAGTTGAAATAGTTCAAGGGACGCTTTAACTATTCGTCAAAAAGTACTCCTTGGGGAATACTCAATTATCAATTCTTCCACCCTTATAACTCTCTCATTGAAGACTTCGACAAGGAAGTCCTTTTCTTTCGCCCCCACGACGTACTCAGAGACTTCCCTGCCAAATCTGTCAGGCATGTCCAACACAACTTTAAAGACTTTGCCCATAGGAATACTTATTAAAAGCTCGCCTTGTCCTCAGGAAAATGGGATGATATATGCATAGTCAGAAAGGGTCGGAGAGCCTCGAACGACCGAAAGAGACAAGCAGGGCGAACTAAGAGTAAGATCTGAAGGGTAGGGGACCTGGGGGTACTCTGATTGCAAATCAGAGACTCAAATATTAAAAGGGCGCTTTTTCAAAACGCCCTTTCCCACCAGTACTATTCTCTGAAGTTCTGGGGGACAGGGCAAGCAAAACCTTGCAGAGTTGACCTGTCCTCTGCATACTTGAATACTGGAGAAGTCTCAGACAAGACATTTCTGAGAACGAAATCTTGGTATCTGTCAGAGGAGACTTCATTCTCAGCTCTTACGCAAGGGCTGTAGAGAGAGAAAGTCTTCAGATGCTGGGAGAGAGAAGTGCTGGGAGAGAGAGAAGTGCTGGGAGAGAGAAAGTCTTCAGAAGTTGGGAGAGAGAAAGTCTGTGGTGGCTGGAGAGAGACAAACTACAAATAACTTAAATACTATAAGGATGAAGACTGTCAGATCTATACTGAAAACTCTTCTACAAGATTCCGAAATCTTCCTAGAGAAGATAGAGAAGAATAATTCTTTACATACTTTGAAGGAGGATGAAGCCTTTGAAGACTTAGTAGAGACTCTTACAAACCTCCAGGAAGCCTACAAAGAACTTCTCAAGCATTACAGGTATCTGAAGTCTTCTGAGGAGTTTCTTGAAGATATAGAGAAGGATTATGCAGTACAGGACCTGAAGCCACTTACAAGAAACTTCAGAAGGCCCTAAGGGCTTTTAAAGTCTTCAGAAGCCTTCAAAGGATTTTTTGGGTTAGAGAAGTAGGCAATGTAGGGAC
>CALBDR010000281.1 GCA_937927525.1 uncultured Candidatus Melainabacteria bacterium | reverse complement strand
CACAAGAGTCAAGTTGACCATTCTAAGTATTCAGACTATCATACACCAGCTACGATTGAACATATTGAACATTATTTTGCACGTGATATAGAATGGGGAAACTATGGGTTGGGGTGATGACTTGATGTGGCTGGGTGAGGCTCATGAAATCCACAAACAACACCCAGACGCAGTTATTCATGATGGTGATAAACAGAATCGATTTTCAGAACTCTGGAAAGGTCATGATTGGGTAGTTGATACTAATTACCAGGGTCCAAAGAAAGTGATTGTATATCCTCGTAAACCTAACAATGGGAATCGGTGGTATATCAAAGGATGGGCTCCAAAAGGTCACAAAATAATCTATCAGCCTTACAAACCCAAGCGAGCTCCATACGTTATTGATCCTGTTGAGTCATTGGAAGCTGCAGTACTGCTTGGAAGAAAGTGCAACCGACCATTTGTGCTGATTAATCCAGACACAAAGAATACAACTCTTGCAGATAATAAAAACTGGGGAATGGATAACTGGCAACAGTTAGTAGATCTTCTTAACAGACATTATGATGTAGTTCGTCTTAAACCACCAAAAAAGGTTCAGGATGTTTCTGGTTTAGTCAAGTATGACCAACCAGAGCTGGAAGGTGTGATAGAGATTAGAAAGGATAACATTAGAGATGCATTTGCTATTGCAGCACAAGCTGAAGCTATCATTACACCAGAAGGTGGACTCCATCACTTTGCAGCAGCTGTTGACGTTAAAGCATTTGTGATATATGGTGGAGTGATAACTCCAGACATTACAGGATACGATAAACAGACTAATTATGTTTATGATCATCCACAGACACCATGTGGTAGTCAGTCGTCATGTCCTCACTGTAAAGAAGCGATGAAGTCTATCAAACCACAGACAATTTACGAAGATGTAAGAGAGTACATGGATGGCAGATTCATCCAAGAGATCGGTAGTTAAGACATTCACGTGGCGGATGCTTGCTACGTTTACAACTTTTGTTATAAGTTGGGCAATCACTGGAAACATTTACATGGGTCTAGGTATTGCTTCTATTGAGTTCTGGGCAAAGTTAGTTTTATACTACTTGCATGAAAGAGGTTGGAATAAAATAAAATGGGGAAAGAATGAATCCAGTTAAGATTTTAATCATGGGATTACCAGGCGCAGGTAAGACTTACTTTGCAGAGAGGTTAAAGAAACATCTCGATGCAGATTGGTTTAATGCAGACAAAGTTCGCGAACAGTATGATGATTGGGACTTCACTGATCTTGGAAGACTCCGTCAAGCTACTCGAATGAGAAAGTTGTGTGAACTTTCTACTAAACCTTATGCGATTGCTGACTTTGTATGTCCTACGTATGTTCTCAGGGCTGAGTTTCAACCAGATTGGATTATTTGGTTAGATACAATTGACGAAGGTCGTTTCGAAGATACAAACAAGAAGTTCAATCCTCCTTCAGATTATGACTTCCGTCTCAGTTATGAAATGACTGAAGAAAACGCAGAGAAGTATGCTGAGAAGATCGCCAATAATATTCGTAATAATGATCGCGGTGTGAAGTTTGATCCTCGTAAAGAGACTGTCCAGATGCTTGGCCGTTGGCAGCCATGGCATGATGGTCACCAGGCTCTGTTTGAGAAAGCGATTGCTAAGACTGGCCAAGTTTGTATTATGATTCGAGATTGTCAAGGTTGGAATGATAGCAATCCTTTTGACCCACAGTTTGTCCAGGATCGTATCAGAAGAGCGCTTGACATGGACTATAAAGGGATGTATACTATCATTGTAGTTCCGAATATCACAAACATTACATATGGACGTGATGTTGGGTATAAGATAGAACAAGAACATCTTGGAAAAGAAATTGAATCGATCTCCGCAACTAAGATCAGAAAAGAAATGGGAATCGAATAACAGAATCTCGCTGTAGCTCAGTTGGATAGAGCAACGGCCTTCTAAGCCGTTGGTCGCAGGTTCGAATCCTGCCAGCGAGGCCAATAATGAGGGAAACATGTACTTAGTAATCAGTAAAGAAAATTGTCCAATGTGTCATAAAGCAAAGGCACTATTAGAGACAGCAGATAAAGTGTATGCGGAATATGTGATAGGTGTAACTATCACTCGCGAAGAAGCATTAGAGATGGTACCAGGTGCGAGAAGTGTCCCTCAAATTTTTGATGGGAAATTCCATATTGGTGGCTATGAAGAATTGGTAAAATATCTTGGAGCAGATTATGTCAACTAAGTTGAAGATTGTAGATGATAC
>CALBDR010000280.1 GCA_937927525.1 uncultured Candidatus Melainabacteria bacterium | reverse complement strand
TTTGTTTCAGTAAGTACATCATCCGAAAGTTTTGTAACAAAGGCAACAGTTTTTTTGAAAAAATTTAAATTATTTTATGAACGCTCCGATTCTTCCATTCAGCTCTGGACAACTCACAAATTTGTATCCTTGTGGAGGTTCTGTAGATTGTCCTTCGTAGACAGGAATGAATTCTTTGTTCAAATGTTTGAAGTTTGGATTTCCTCTAAGATGAACTTCAATCAACTTTCCGTCGATGTATTCACAATTGAGGTTTTCATACTCCATACCAAATCTCATAAGAATTTTAGGGAGAGGAACTTTATCTGGTACCTTGACCCACTTATCCCAGATAGTTAATGTATCAGAGCTTTTGATTCCTTCGACGGCATACAAAGGCTGACCCCAGTAATAATCTACTGATAAATGTCTTCCTTCAAACATCTCACACCAAAAGTATCCTGGTGGCAAGTGTCTAGTAGATTCTTCAAGATATTCAACAGATGCACCAGCACCCATCCCAAATCCATTGACACAAGGCCTGACAACATAGTAACCACTTTCTGGAACACGCTGACCAGCAGGACCACACTTATAGCCCATCATCCTTGCGAGAATCAGTTTATCCATCACCCAAATGTCTTCAGGTTTAACTGATTCCCAGACTAAGAATTCTACATCATTTTCCGTGGTAGTCACGATACGATTCCCTTACTTTGATAAATTGATGAATATAGTTATCTCTTTTCTCAATGAAGATCTGAGGTTCATCATTATCTACAGCAATCAATATCACGATCTGGTTTATTGGAGTCTTTGTGAGTTCTTCAAACATGACGCAGTATGCACTTGCTTGCATGAAGTAGTTATCAATCTTGTCTTTTTCTTTTCTACGTTTAGCGGTCTTAAAGTCAATGACTGATAGTTTGCCATCCCAGTCAGCAATGCAGTCAACTCGTCCGCCGACTTCGAGGTAGTGAGAGTACAGTGGAACTTCTTGCATGACAACATTGTCGATCTTCTGTTCAATGATCGGTCTAATAGTGTCGAAACAAGCGAGGTTGACGGGCATGTGTTTTTCACGATAGTCAGGTACATTGTTGATGTAATCTTCACATAGCTGGTGGACTTTGGTACCTCGAACTGAGGCCTGCGTGGTAATCTTCCGTGCTTCTTCTTCACCAACACGTTGTCTCCACTCCTTGATAGCTTTTGCTGTATACGATCCAACAACAGTCGTAACTGACGGATACAGCTTTCCATCAGGTGTCTTATAGTATCTTTTACCATCTACAGACTCTGTCTCTAGTTCTTGTATGTCTGGGGGAGTTAAATGATTAAACACGACCGGTCTGTTTTCTCCATTTCTCAACAGCATTAGCTGTTTTCACTTCTTTGACAGACCGACGATTGTATCTTTGATCGATGGCACTACCAGGATGGGCTTCACCTACTTTTTGAAGAACTTCGTTCCACCCTTCATCATTTTTCATACCTCCGACACCAGCAATAATGTTGGGAGCTTGCATTACTTGACTGATGTCAGGATTGTCATTAAGAAACTCTTGTTTTTCAGAGATAGACAACGATGCTTCGAAGTACTCTCCATCTTTGTCTTTGAATGTGTAGCTAGGCACTAGCAGCCTCTTTCATTGGTTCGCTTTGTAACATTGTATGAAGATGTTTGTAGAACATTCCTGTGACATTATTTGCATTTAGATTGTGGAACTCATCTTTATTATGAAGAGTTGGAACAACAAACTTAAACTTGATATATTTGTACTTATGAGCTAAGAATGTCATGTACTTTACACGGTTGATATTGTCAGTGTAAACAGTCCGTGTCTCTGGTCCATAAGCATTTGTACCTTGATAGACATTGCCGAGAGCATGCTTTGGATCTTTGACCATAAAATCGAATCCTAAGCAAATCAGCTCGCTGTGACCCATCTTAATTGCTTCAAGCATAGCATTGACACCAGCATTAGAACGGACGCGAGAGAACCGGTTATACTCGGGATCCTCGAACCTTTCATCCTCTGGTGGCTCGATAAACTTTTCTTTTGGAAACTTAGACTTCTTGATCTCTTCAATGATTGGATCATCAATTGCAACCAGATAGTCTGGTTCAAAGTCACGATACAGTGCATTGCATCCAAAGATTGTTCCATGACCTTTCAAGTTATTCAGATCAAAATTAGCCCTGCTAGGACCGTTACCAATTATAAATGCTCTCTTCATCATGTTCCTCTACAAGATCCATGGCCTTTCTCTTAAGGCTTTGTTTTCCTGTACTTCTTGACTTTTTTCCAAAAGCCTTAATCTTATTTTGTCTATGACGCTTATTCGAAGAACCCCAATCGGATTCAATATTGTTAGAAAAGTTTTTAGACATTTTCTAAGGACTCGCTCCTTTCACCAGTTATTGTCGATCCCAGGAAAAGCCTTCTTGACAACATCTGCTGTGATTCCTTTGTATGGCAACTTCTTGTTCTTAACTTGAAGAAGAAGTAAAGCATCATCAGGGTCTACAGATTCAAGCATTTCAATAAACAAAGTTTCACGTTTCAGTTGGCGAAGGTTTTTCCCTTCCGGTGTATTGATTACATAGACTAACTTACGGACGTCATGCTTCAACACATTCTGTGAATCCGACTCTTTGTGAGTTGGCTTGTAAGGAGGATTAGTTTCTGGGAGTAGAAACTCAATCTTAGGATTGTACACTAGATCTAAGATTACCTTGATTGGAAAGTCATCTTTATATTTTGCTAATTCTTCGATACGTTTTGGCTTTGTCTTAATCTTGTCAATACGAGCTAAAGCTTCAGCTACACCTTCATTCATAATTCAACCTGTTTTGTTTGAGGATAGTTAAGAATTTGATTCCACTTTTTCATTGAAATTCTTTGTTTAATTTTATCAGTCACTGTAGTGAGATATACCCACTTTCTACCAACCTTTACTTCTACCAATCTCACTCCACATCCAATACGTGGACATTGGTCTGTAATGTATACTTGGTATGTATTAGAAGTCACCTATAACCTCTGTCAAATTATTTAGTCGATGTTTGATAAAGTAGTTCAAAAGATTATTTCGAGCACCAACATTACTGACACTATACTCGGAAGTGATAAGATTTGCAATAGACTCAGGGATATGATCCAAGTCAACAAGTTGTTGATTTCTTGCATATCCTCTTCGTTCTTGTTCGTTGAGTGATTCGATTCCATCTGCTATCACTTTCTCTATCTTCTTCTTTGAGAATGGTTTCTGTCTCTTTCCAGTCGCAAACGTATCATCAGGTGAAGAGATGTTTGGAATTCCATCACCACGATCACCTTTCAGAATGTGCTCTTGTATATACAAGTTTGGATCTTCCGTCCGAATAAACTTCTTCATGATCGGACTGTACTGCTTGACATTGTCATACTTCTGCAACTGTAAGAAGTCTTTGTCCGATGAGACAATCAGTACTTTCTCTTTCTGATGGTTCTCTTTTGCAAGGACACCAATGATATCATCGGCCTCTGCACCTTCAATACACAAGACTTTGTATGGGAAATGTTCCTTGAGCTCTTCACGGACTTTGTTGAGGAAGTTAAACAAACTCGTCCAATCAACATCAGACTTCGCTCGGTCTTTCTTGCGGTTGCACTTGTAGTATGGAAAGATCTCTCGTCTCCAATACTTTTTACTATCCGCACAGATAACAAGCTCTCCGAACTCCTCAGAGAACTTACTCCGAATCAAACGTATAGAGTTGAGGACCATGTGTCTGACAAGATCCTCTTCTATCTTTACATTTGTATGATTACCAACCTGCATCATAAAGTTTGCAATGCAAACCTGGTTGAAATCTACAAGTATCACAAAATTTCTCCAAAGTAAA
>CALBDR010000279.1 GCA_937927525.1 uncultured Candidatus Melainabacteria bacterium | reverse complement strand
GGCTACCATGTGCTTTAAGTATGTAAGAATCAATACTACTTGCATACATGTCAGCATGAGCCAAAAAAACAGCTTTTCTAGGTAATGTATTTTCTGACTCTGCAAACTTTTTAAAATAAGCTTGAATCTCTTTTTGAGTGAATGAAAATAAATCTTGTACTATAACAAAAGACTCTCTAGAACCATATCCATGAATATAATTTTGTTCAGTGTTTCTTGAGATATAATTGGAAAACTTGGCAACCAGCTGTTTATTCTTACCCCAATCTAAATCTAATCCAAAAGTTGGTGATTTAATATCCTGAATTTGATTTACCTTTATATAGTAACCCTTATCTCTGATTTGATTAACCAAGAGTTTTTTAAAGCTTAAAGTAAATTTAAGCAATGAAGTTTTTAGAACTTCCAATTTCTCTGATAACAAATTCAAACCAGCTTCTTCTTTAGTTGTTTTAAATATAAAATCTAAGTCATGGAATAAATCTGATAAGAATTCATCAGGTCTTTTTAGCACTTCTTCTTTGATTATAAATTCATTTTTTGTGTAACTTTCTATAATCTTAGCCAAATAAGACAATGGATTCTTGATGATACATTGACTCTGATAGTAATAGTCAGTCTGCGTCATAGTAACATGTTCACCATTTATTTCACCTATATAATATGAATTTTGAGTATCAAGCTTAAGAGCATTCCAATCTGACGCCTTTAGATGGGAGAACTTTGGCAAGTTACCTCGCAAGAATAGAGAGACACTTGGAATATTAACCAATGAATCTAAAATCTCGATAAAATTTTTATCTGTAATTTCACTTCGACAATTCAGGAAAATTTCAACAAATTTTTCTTCTTCCATTTGCATAAGATTAGTTTGATTTGCTTCAAGCTCAGTTACATCTACCATATAGCCAATCATATCCAAAAAACCTAACCGATAGGCTAAATAAGCCCAAATATAAGATTTTTTCTTATCAAACTTGAATTATCTAAAATTAGCTCTAGAGCTACTTACTTTTAATCTAAAGTTAAATGATAGTAGGTATAATATGTATAAGCGGATATAAGCGATATAAGAAATGTTGAGTTTAAAACTTGAAGCCCTAAAAACAAAAAAGCCCCAATCAATCGATCAGGGCTTTCTTTTAATGGCTCCCAAGACTGGATTCGAACCAGTGACCGATCGGTTAACAGCCGATAGCTCTACCGCTGAGCTACTTGGGATCAACGCTAAAATATAATACCACGCTTTGCTCATTTATCAATAGCCCCAATTGATAAATTCCAAAAAACTTTAATTTTCCATAACATAAACCTTTGACAGCCTAAAATTATGTTAAGCGTTGGCGAATTAACAAGAATCAATCTCATCCTGAAATTTTTATCATCTAAAATCACTTTTATAGCTTCTATCAACATTACTAAAAAAACAAAAAGTTTCAAAAAACACGTTTAATACTTCAAAATTCTGGGTATGCAATATTTATAACAAAATTTCAGATTTGCGCATTAAACGAAAAGTTAAAAGCTTTTCGTTTTTCCTTTTTAGGGAGAAACCAAGCTAAGCCTTACAATCAGCAATCAGGCTTCACACAAAGTACCTGTATATACCATCTATTTACTCAACTTCGAGTAAGGTGATTTCTCATATTCATAATCACATTCATTATTTCTTTTAATAGCTTCTTCCCAAGTCGGTAATTCATCAGCTTCCCAGCGAACTACTTTACTTTCATAAACATCTGCTATCTAACTAAAATTTTTCATCACCTCTAAGTGTGCGCCATTATTAATATATTCAAGATATGATCATCTAGTTTCATTTTATCGAAATTCTCAAACTTCTAGCCTAGTTCTTTTTTATAGAAATCCGTCAATAAAATCTACGTGAAAAAGTTCAAATTTCGGCTTGATGCTGTATTGAAATACAAGAAGATCCTTAAAGATAAGCAACTAGCGCAATATAACAAAGCGTTAGGTGCATACAAGGACGTAGAAAATAAGATTATTGATCTAGAGCAACAGCAGGAAAATGTTTACAGCTCTATGGTACAGAATGCCCAGGATGGTTTCAGCCTAATGCAGCATCAAGGTAAAGAAATCGTTAACCAGAAGATACTTCATGAGATGAATGTAGAGAAAGTTAGGCTAGCTAAACGTAGGAAACTAGTTCAAGTGGAGCAAAAAAAACTAGTTGGCTACGCAAAAGACGAGAAAGGAATTGAAATTTTAAAAGAAAATGCGCTTGAAGAGTATAAACAAGAACTTTTAGCTGAGGAAATAAAGGAAATAGACGATATAGTTTCAACACGCTTCAGGGTTAATGATAATTAGTTATGCCGAACTTTCTAAATACAGTAAATAACTTAAATCCTGTTGAGTTCTCTTTCAGAGGAACTTCTAACTTAGGTGTTCAGAAAAGACAGTCAATGCTTAAAGCCAGGAATAATGAGAACTTAAACTCTAGATCTTCTATGGAGCAAAAGCACCGTGAAAGTAATCTAAACCAAAGCAGAGAAACTAATATTAAAGAGCGCTCTGAAAGTAAACCTGTTTCAACAGAAAAACAAGATTCAACTCAAAGAATCGATACCGTAAATTCAAGAAAAGCAGAGAGAAAAGAAGAAAAGGTTCAAAACGATTCTGAGCTAAAAGAAGTCGAAGACAGAGTCTTAAAGAAAGAGACATCTAAAGCGAGTTCAGAGAACGATACAGAAAAAGATTTCAAAAAAACACTAGCAGAGAAGAGTGATTCTGGTAGCAAAGATAAACCTTTCCTTGAAAAAATCGACGATAAAGATTTAGAAGAAGGAGTTCAAGACTTAATTCAAGCAATAATTAGCATGGTCGAAGAATTAAGTGACGACACTCAAAACAAAGTAGAGCTTGAAATTGACGTTAACATTGATATCAATAAAATAAACAACTCTGATATTGATATTAATAAAACAATCAATATTGATGTTGACTTAGAAGAAACAGTAAGTTTGGATCCTAAACTTTTAACTAAAATAGCGACTGAAGGAAATAAAGATATTTCAAGTTCAGCTATTAGTGACTTACTTCAACAATTCGCTGACACTATGAAGCTTGAAGGTGAGAGTGGTGAACCAGAAAAACTTTTAGAAATAGTAAACCAACTCCTTAACTCTGAGTCTTTTGTGGACTTGAAACCAGCAGAAAAAATTGATTTAGCTCAAGAACTAAATAGTTTACTTGGCGAAAAAATTGATGAATTAAAAGATAAGATTGGTGATCTAATTCGTAATGTAGATTTAGAGAACCTCTCATTACAAGATATTGATCTTGATGATGATCACGACGTAAAGCTCGACGACACACTTCAAAACAAGCTAGAGTCTATCATTCAGCTAGGTGAAAGAAGTGAGGCTTTAGACGCCTTAAAGAAGATGTCAGATAAGCTAGCAAAAGCTTTAGATACTTTAGAAAAAGGTTTAGAAAAATTCAACCAGGTGCAAAACCGTTTACCTGAGAATATAAGAGAGAAGGTCATGAATATTTTAGAGCCTAAATTAGATAAGCTCTTAGATAAATATAATGCCGAAATAATCGAAGATCCTTCTCTTAACCCTAAAGCTGAATCCCAGATTGGTTTAGGTCTAGAATCTTTTGACCTTGAAGATTTTAGCAAAGACTCCTCTTCAAAAGATCAAGGAAATAATAACCCCGTAGACCTTTTAACAAAAGACATCAAAATGGTTATGAAAGCTGCTAAAGCCACCAAAATTAACACACGAATGAAAGCCGCTGAATTTGTTAAATCTTTACCTGAAATGGTTAAGGAAACTCCTACGAATTCTACAAAGGAATTGAAAATCAGACTTAACCCTGAATCCTTAGGAACAGTAGATGTAAGTATCACGAAAAATGCAAACCAACAACTAAGCATACAACTCACAGTTAACAACGATGGTGCAGACAAAGTTTTACGTCAAAAAATCTTAGAATTAACTGCAAGCTTAGCTGAAAAAGGTGTTTCTATAGAGGATATTAATATAAGTAGATCTGAAAGTGGCAGTGCAAATTCTCAAGGGCAAAATCCTAACAATCCAAACTCTTTCAATGAAGCTAGTGAGGAGCAAAGAAAACAACAAAATAGATCAGCTCATCAAAACAATACAGAAGCTAGTAAAGATCAAAGAAGCTTTCAGAATGAACTTCTAGGGATTTTAAAAAAATAATCAAGGAAAATAAAAGGATAATAAATGGCATCAGAAATCGGTGGAATCATAGATCAAACATTAGTAGAACAAGCTGTGGAACAGACTAGAATTAACGGTACTGCTGAAAGTGAGTTTGACCCAGACATGTTTATCAAACTCTTATCAGCACAGCTTCAAAACCAAAACCCTTTTGACACAGTAGAAACAGAACAAATCGTTCAACAACAAGCTATTATCGCTCAAGTTGAGCAGTCTGCAAAGCAAACTAGCGCAGTAGAGAATCAAAGTGATACTTTAAATGCTCTATCTGACAGCATTGGAGCTGAGCTTGCAAGCATAAACCAGAGTATCACTGAGATTCGTGATTTTATTATTAGTAACCCTGAACATGGAGGTGCAAATTAATGCAACTTTTAAACACACTAGTAGGAACAGCCGCGACAAGGTTAGGTAAAGCAGTACTAAATGGAGTAAGCAAATCAATTAAAAATCTTACTAAGGAATCTAATGCCCTAGAAGGTTTTTCTGATCTATTAAAACGCCAAGCTAATTCAACTAATGCAAGTAAAGAGCTTAACTTAGCTGATATGGAATTAAGTCCCCAAGAGCTTAGCATGGTTCTTAGATTACGTGAAAATGCTTTAAACCAAGGTCAAGATTTTATTCAATTCGAACTTCATAATCATAACTTCTCAATGGACGTTGAGACTATGGACATGAAAACTGTTTAGAGATCTAACTATTAAGCAAACTTTTTACTATATCTTTGCATTGCAAAATAAGTCTGCCCACTCTGAATAAAACCACTAACTATCATATAGATTAGTGCGCCAGCTGGAAGTGGGATGAACAACATCATTCCCGTCATCATCACCGGCATCATGGTAGACATAGATTTTTGCATCATAAGCTGAGGATCAGCTTCGATCTGCTTAGGATCATCTGGTAATTTAGGTGCATTTAATCTAGAAGACATCCAGATACTCAAACCAAATAACGCAACGAGAATAAGTATCTCATAGTTAATAGTTCCTGTTTTAGAGTTATAAGCACCAGTAACACCGAAGTCTTTAATAAATAAGAATGAATCACCTTCTAACTTAGCTGGTAGATGTGCTTGAACCTTCGCTGAACCACCAGCTTTCTTAGCAACTACTTTCGCTCTACCGTCAGGTAAGACTTCGATATCGACATATTCATTAAGTTCTTTATCACCGAAGAAATCCCATTTAATCTCAGTAGGGATAAACTCCGCTTCTCCCATTAACTTTTTCGTTTCAATAACAAATTCTTCACCTTCGATTAGAGTTACACCTTTAGTATTTAAAGCAATTCTCGCTCTATTTCCTTCAGCATCGACGAAGATCTCAGCTTTACTCGCTGGCTTAATCTGTTTTTTATGAGCTTCAGCTGCTGTTACTACTTTAATATCAGAGAAAATAGCTTTATCTTTAAATGGAGTTCCAGAGAAGGTCCAGAATAAACCGATGAGTATAGGCATCTGCACGATGAGTGGTAAACAACCACCAAGTGGGTTAACATTATTCTCCTTATAGAAGCCCATCATTTCTTGCTGGAATCCCATTCTTAGGTCTTGCAGCTTAGCTGGGTTATCCTTATACTTTTCCTCTTTCTTTTTAAAATCATCCTGCAACTTTTTAAGCTTAGGTTGCATAACCTGCATAGCTTTCGTACTTTTAATTTGCTTAAAAGTAAGTGGCGTAAGAATTAATTTAACTATTGCAGTTAAAAAAACTATAGACCAGCCAAAACTAGCCAAGCCTACTGACTTTAATAAACCATGCAGTTCATTTAATAATGGTATAAAAACCGAATATGTAATTACAGACAAGTCCATACTATATAAAAGAAGCGTAACATACTCAAGGCTGAGTTTGGGCTAAGAAAATATTTAGGTTTAAAAGTCATTAACCTCTCTGCACTTTACGAGAATTATGGTCATAAAAACTTGTAAATTTATGAATTTGATTTTCTGAAAAACTTATGGGTTCCTTTAAAATAATCCATTGAACCTCTTCACTACAAGGTGGAGTAGTTAGTGAGCCTGAATAAGTATAAGCTTTCCCTGTGGACTCAAAAACCTTAGCTAGGTTTATATGTTTATGATGTGATAACATCTGCCTTCCCGTTTTTATTTTTATGCACCAGATGCATTTCCATGGGGTAATACTTTCCCTCTATACTGTGTTCACTCGGTGCATGAAAGTGAAACTGGATAAGGTGATAATCATCAGACTGATAATTAATATAGCTACCATCTTGATATTCAACTTCTATAAAATGACCATTATTAATAATATGAATATCTGAGCTCTTATAATTCAGTTGAAAATCTTCATTTTCTATAACATGAAAACTAATAATTAGAAAATAGCATAATGCAAATACAATTTCAAAGTTAAAAACCCTAAATCGATTGCAGCTTTTTAACATTCCGTCTTAGTAGTTCTTGATAACTTCTTTTAAAGTCCTTACTAAGAAAGCTGATATCAATAAACTCTTGCCATATAGGCAAAGCACTCGCCATTTTCTTGAAAATATTTTCTATTTGTTTTTTATTAAGCCCGAAGTTAATAAACGCTTCTTGAAAGTGTTCTAGCTTTATTTTCTTTTTTTTTCCTAGAATAGTTAAAGCTAAATCTTCGTCATCAGCTGGATTAACAATTTTTGTAGCGACAAGATCATAAGCAGGACTAAGGCTGTAACCGATTTCGGGTAAATCTATCAATGAAAAATTCTTTAAATGCATATCAGCATTACCTGTGAGATAGGAGAATAATAATATCTCAGCATAGTTCATTAAATCCAGGATGGAGTTAGCAGAGTAAGATTTAATAGCTTTAGCTATTTGTTCATAGGATCCATTATATTTATCTTCCGTAAGCCTCTCTGTAAGTTGGCACATATCCTCCATATGTAATTTACGATTTTCTACTCTATCGATACGCTTGGTAATATACGCTAAAGTTCCTGACTTAAGTCTAATTAAGCTGTGAGGTACTACTTTAATTTTTGCAAGCTCTGCTAAATGCATTGTTAAATCTTCCACCTCTGGTAACTCAGGATACAAATCACTTGCTGGTTTAAGAATATAATTCCCTACTAAATTAACTATAGTAAAACGCTTCGGAGAGTTTGCTTTCTCCGTATCGCTTTTCAAATCTAAAGACAGCTTTGCTTGTACTCCTGGCAAAGTAACTTTACTAGTTAAGTTTTCAAAAGCAAGTCTCTCAAAGTCTTTTTCATCATATGGTATCTCTAAAGATGTTCTTTGCTGAAATATTTTTTTTGCGCAAGTAGAATGGAAATCCCCCTTCTCCGAGTTCATTTCTTGGTAACAAAATAAACATCTCCGCTTCACTTCTAATTAAGTTCCTTTATGCTAACAGCCCCTATAGAGTCTGCACACAAGTGTAAAAGCAACCCCATTCTATCTCTAGGATTAAGTTTCCAGTTTTTCACAGCAATATCTAAAAGCCAGCCCTCTGGTATTAAACCATCAAAAAAAGGAAACAGAATAAAGCTACTATATTTTTCTTCTCTTAATGGCAAAGTTTTACTGATAGGTTTAATGTCTTTTCGTGACAAGTATTCACTGAGATATTGAAAATGATAACCAGAATCATCTTGAGTCAAAAACCCAGCTAAATAATCGTGCATATATACTTCTGCTTTTCTCATAAGTAATTTATATTTACTTTTCAAATGACTTATCTATCACTCCTAACTCTGCCCCGAAAAGACTCAAAACTTGATTGACTTTATCCATTCGTAAAGTCTTTTTCCCTTGCTCTAAATCACGAATAAAACGCAAGCCTACTCCAGCTTTCTCCGCCAAATCAATTTGAGTTAAAGACAAGAGCTTACGTTTCCCTTTCAGATACTCAACCAAACTTATATTCATACCTTATCCCCGTTAGGGTATAAATCCATCCTTTTAACTATAATTATACCCCAACGGGGATAAAATACACTCGAGACTCCAAATTATACCCGGCAGGGTATACCACTCTACATTTAGACCTTAAAGAAGATAAAAAATTACAAAAAAAACTTATATATTTATCAAAACAAGTCTTACAAACCCATAAATTTAAACAGTAACAATATCTATTTTTTTGATCTTTAAGCCAAAACACGAAACATTAATAATACCTTTATTTTTGCTAGATGCAAACGCTTAAGATAATGCATCGTAGGTGGAAATAAGGAGCACGAAACATGTCAACAATACATACTTTATATGATGGAGATCCAAATAGAAACAAATCACTCATTTTCAATACTGAGAAAAAACATATGGGGTACTAATAGAAAAAGGTAAAGTAGAAGAAAATAGATTAGAGTCAGAATTTGGTAACACTAATCCTGTAAGCGATAATACTTATAAGTATTAGAAAGTTAATAAATAACATCAGTACCACAGGTCAATCAACAGAAGCGGCAGCAAGAAAGTTAGTTAAAGAACAGGTTATCAAGAATCTAAGTCTGTAGACTACGCTTTAAATAATCTTGAACCTGATAGTAATTTAAAAGAATATTAAGGAAAGCAGAGATAACCGTTCTGAAAATTTACCTCAAATAAACAATTTAGATCAAATTATTCAAGAGACAAAATTTCAAATGACTCCTTCATACAGTAGAAATTAATTACTAAATAAAAAAGAGAGAGCCAAGGCTCTCTCTTTTTTTGTTTATAGAACTTAAACTAAGCCTTAACAGCTAATTCATCTTTCACAAGATCAATAATCTGATACGGAGTATCAGCAACTTTCACTCCTGCAGCTTCAAAAGCTTCACGCTTAGATTGAGCTGTACCTTTGTTACCAGAGATGATCGCTCCAGCGTGTCCCATACGTTTTCCTGGAGGCGCAGTAACACCAGCGATATAACCGATAACAGGCTTCTTAACATTAGTTTTAATGTATTCAGCAGCTTCTTCTTCAGCTGTACCACCAATTTCACCTACTAAGATAATTAAATCTGTGTCAGGGTCAGCTTCTAAAAGCTCTAATGATTTGATCTGATCGATACCGATAATCGGGTCACCACCAATTCCAAGAGCCGTAGAAATACCGATATCAGCTTGCTTAAGCCCTAAACCGATTTCATAAGTTAAAGTTCCTGATCTAGAAATTAAACCTACTCTACCTGGCTTATAAATAGATCCTGGGTGAATACCAATTAAGCACTCACCTGGAGTAATGATACCAGGACAATTAGGACCATTTACTAAAGTTCCTTTCTCATCAGCAGCTGCGTGTAATTTAACAGCATCCTGTGGAGGAAGACCTTCAGTGATAACTGAAATCAGTGGAATTCCAGCGTTAATCGCTTCTAAAGCTGCATCTAATGCATAGTAAGGTGGAACGAAAATAACTGAACAGTTAACTTCATGTTTAGCACATGCTTCATAAACTGAATCATAGACAGGGATTCCATCGAAATCCTGTCCACCTTTACCTGGAGTAACACCAGCTACGATATTAGTACCATACTCTCTCATTAAACGAGCGTGAGTAGAACCCATACCACCAGTGATACCTTGAACTATTACTTTTGTGTCTTTGTTAATTAATACTGACATTTTTTACTCCTATAATTTTTAAGTTTTAGCGCAAAAGGCGCTTCACTTTTCTAAACCTACTTCGCTAAGCTAACAGCCTCTTCTACAGCAGTCTCTAAGATGTTAGTCATAGGGATTCCTGCTTTATCCATGATCTCTTTAGCTTTTTCTTCGTTGTTACCGACTAGTCTCACAACCATTTTCGCTTCAGGTCTAATTTCCTTATAGTAAGCAAGAGCAGCTGCAACCTCGTCACAGGCAGTGATTCCACCTAAGATGTTCACTAAAAGAACTTTAACATCAGAGCTAGATGAAACTAAGTCTAGTGCACGCTTAACGTGGTCTTTATTCGCTCCACCACCTACATCTAAGAAGTTCGAAGGCTTTCCACCTTTATGAAGAACTAAATCCATAGTCGCCATAGTGAGTCCAGCACCATTACATAGGATTCCGATATTACCTTCTAATTCAACGATGTTAAGTCCACACATTTTTCCTTTAAATTCTCTCTCTCCTAAATCCGAAAGGTGCGCAGCTAATTGACCAGCAAACTGTGGTTGTCTACCAACAGCATCTTCATTAATAGTTACTTTACCGTCAAGTGCGATGAAGTTATCATCACCATCAATGATAAGTGGGTTAATTTCAGCTAGGTCACAGTCGTTCTTCGTCCAAACTGTCCATAATTTATCTACTAAACCAGCAAACTTAATAAGCTCTTTTCCTTGAAGCCCCATTTTCGCTCCAAGCTCTCTTGCGTGGAAACTAGAATATCTAGCACCAGGAACAGGAACGATTTCAATGCTTCCAGATTCTTCGATCTCTACGCCACCTTCAGCAGAACCCATTAAGATAGGACCTCTATAGGCTCTAT
>CALBDR010000278.1 GCA_937927525.1 uncultured Candidatus Melainabacteria bacterium | reverse complement strand
ATCTAAGAAAATAGTAAGTCTTTTTTGTTGATATTCTTTCAGTAACCCCCAAATCATTGGTCTATAGAGGATTGACAATATGTTTATGAATATTAAAGTCATTGCGCCCATGGTCTTAAAAGGTGAATCCCAGACCTTATAGTAGATAGAGAGTGTGATGGAAAATGCGATTAAAAAGATTAAGGCAGGTAAAGTTAAGTGCACATTTAAAAAAGCATTTTGATAAGTAAATATTTCTAAACCTATTGAAGAGCATATGGCGACAACTATTGGGGACACTAGAATGAGTATCTGAATTAAGCTTGCCCCAGCCCAAAAGAGCATCCCGAAGCTTATTGCTATGTAAACCAGTGTTGTACCTAAATCTGGTTGGATTAAAACTAAGAGTGAAGGTAAGGATATATAAGTAAAGATTTTAATAATATCAAAATAGTTACGAACTTCTTTTTTAGACAGTATTTCAGCGAGGAAAATAATTAAACATATTTTTGCAAGTTCACTGGGTTGGACATTTATCGGACCGAGGCTAAGCCATCTCTGCGAACCTAGCTGAGTAGTCCCAAAGAATTTTAAGACTATTAATAAAATGATATTTAACCAGTAAATTAAATACGCAGCTTTTTTATAAAAGTTTAGTGAAAAGAAATAGTAACTAATAAAGATCAAAATTAGACATATTGGTAAATAGATTAATTGTTTAAGGAAAAATGCGCCGGAGGCTGCACTTGATAAAGCTACTAAGCCAAAGCAAATTAATAAAGATATTGTTATTCCAAGTCGATAATCAAAGAATTTCACTATTTTTAGTATAATGCAGATTAAATGAATTTAGACTCGTTAGCTTATGAAGAAAATTATCAAAAAAATTTAGATTTTTGGGAAACTGCTTGGCAGCGAGTATCTAAGGCAGTTAATACTCCTCCTGATTTTGAATATGTGAGAAATATTCCAGTATTACTTGAAAAATATCAAATTAAATCAGCCATTGATTTGGCTTGTGGTTCAGGTTGGCTTTCTTTCATGCTTGCTGAAGCAGGTTTTGGAATTTTAGGGATTGATGTTTCAGAATCTGCAATTAAGCTTGCTGAGCAAGTAAAGAAAGATATTTATGACAACAATATTAATGCTGAATTTCAAGCACAAGATATTTTAACTATGAGGCTTGAGCAAAAATATGATGTTGCAATTATTAATGCAAGTTTTGAACACTTTGATCTAGAAAGGGCTAAGTTGCTTCTCGATAACGTTAAAAACTCCCTGAATAAACCAGGTTATATTTATGGTGTTTATGATCAGGTAGGTTTTGGTAATAAGGGAGAGTTTATTGAACTCGAAGATGGTACTAAGCAATATAATGATGAGTATCGTGACGGCATGTTTTTAAGATGTTTTAGTGACGAAGAGTTAAGAGAAATATTTAAAGAACTTGATTTAGAAATAGTTGAATGGGATTATGTCGATAATAATAGTCGTTCTGTTTTAGTAAGAGTTTAGACAGTCTCTAGATGTTTACTTGAAGTTTGTCATATTTTATAGGCTCTCCAAGAATCATGTTGATACCGAAGCCTACTTGGTTTCTTACAGTGTCGTAACTTGCTCTGAACTTCATATCTGAAGGACCAAACTCTGCTCTTAATTGATTCTGAGTAATACGGTCTTCGTCTATATTAAAGTTTGTAAATGCTCCTACCGTAAGCCACTCACTGATTTCAAGATCTCCATCAAAGACTATGGCATTGTTCCCATCTACGAACTGGTCAAATATAAATGGTGATTCTCCACCTACTGCAGCATATAAGTAATCAAGCTCGAACTGTAATTTGTCAAAAGTTACTTCTAGGGCTGGACCGAAACGATTAATAACATTTAGGTCACCAGTATCATAAAATCTAAATGAACCAGCTTCTCTTAAACGAAGTCCGATATTATAACCTTCATTCCCAAAGCGGAATATTGGTCTTGAGTAAAAAGCTATACTTTCTTCAAATCTAAAACCTTCATGCTCTTCAAGCCCACCTATACCAGAATCTCTTCTAGCATCGATTAAGTCATCTTTTCTTTGTGCAGAGAAAAGATCTAGGTTGTCAGCGGCATAACCTGCAATAGTTCTTAGCTGTGCTCCTCTTTCATCAAATAACCAGCTTCTTAAACGAATTTTATGAGCAATTTCATAGTTCTGTCCAACTTGACTTGAACTAAAAAGTTGGTTGCGGTTGAACTGGTTTACTAAGGCGTTAGCTTCAAAGTCCCAAAAAAGTTCCTGGTGAGCATTTAAAATGAAACGATTTTCAAGAGAACCATAACCAGCCTGAATAGCAGTGGTGTCACCTGGAGTATTGAAACTTGCTATAGCACCACCACCAAAAGTAAACTCATTTCCGAATTGGACTATTGGAGCAAAAGAAAAAGTATTATTTCCAACTGATTTATAGAATCTAGGACCTAATGCAAAGCCACCAATTCTTTCTCGCTGACCTATAATTGGTCCTCTGAATTGAGTATTAGCAGCTTCCCCCAATGTCGCTGTCAATGCTACTGGTGAAGGTACACTGACTTTGTCCGTGACTGCTACCCGCGCTCCTTGGATTTTTAAGTTATTGTGCTTTTTGGTCTGGTCAAAGCTTACTCTTTTAGCAGAGTATTTTAAAGTACTCTTATGTTTTTTTAAATCTGCCCATCTAAGGGTACGTCTTTCATGGTAAATTCTCAATTCACGTGAATACCTTGTTCTAACTGCATTACCTGCCATGTAGATACTAATAGGATTATTAGTCGCGAGGTGACCATCCTCAAAGATAATTTTGATGCGGTCTTCTTCATCGTCATCATCGGCTTCTTTATATTCAGATCTGCTTAGCCTTGCTTTGATTCTTACCTGATCTGAGAAGATTTTAGGATCTTCCATGCGATAATTTTTAGTGTCGGTATCGAATGCGAGATATTCACCATAAGCTGTATTATTTTTTTCAGTAATTTTTACATTACCTGTGGCTTCTATCAGTTTTTTAGCGCCATCAAAGTTCATGGTATCTGCCGTAATTACGATGTCTTTAGACGGAATCGTAGCTATAGCATTACCATCTGCTAAGTAATAGTCTTGGCTTTCGTTATACCTTAATTCATCTGCAATAATTTCAACGTAAGGTTTTTTCTTAACTTGCTTCTCACTACTTAGTTTCTGAGCTTTCTTCCCTTCTTTTTTAGCTGTGACTTTTATGCCTGAACCTAAAGCTAAAAGCGAGGCAAGCAAACTAAGGAAAATAAAAGCTTTGTTTTTCAGAAACTTCACAGACTATACTAAATATACCAATGATTTACTAAATAAAAATACCCCGCAGTAAAACTGCGAGGTATTTTTATGATTGAGCACTTCATAACGTCGCTTTAAAGCACAAACTTTAGAGTGCTCAATGAATTTTTGTTCATAATCACTTTTTACGGGGCTCTCGCCCCTAAGTGATTAAAGACGTTATACTTATTAAAAAGATGTTTTTAAAATCTGTTAATTTAATTAACTTTCGTAATTATCAGGAACTTTTCTTGGAGATTAAGCAGCCTAAGCTTATTATCTTAGGGGCTAATTCTCAGGGTAAAACTAATCTTTTAGAGGTGGTGCAGATTTTAAGTGTAGGTAAGTCTAAAAGAGCATCTAAAGATGCTGAATTAGTCAACTTTGATGCTGATAATGCAGTGATTCACGCAAAAATTTCAAAAGATGATCCAGATCCTTTAAATGAAGACCAGTTAAATATGGCTCTTATGATTAGAAAATCAGGGCGCAGAACTCTAAAGATTAATGATATCACGAAAAAGCCTGGAGAGATCTTGCATAAGCTTTATACAGTTTCTTTTATGGTTGATGATCTACACATGATTTCTGGCTCTCCTGGTGCAAGAAGAGACTGGATAGACTCAATTTTAAAGCAGCTCTATATACCTTATAAAGATGTTTTAACTAAATTTGAGAAGGCTTTAAGCCAGCGTAATAGTTTTCTCAAATCTTTAGTCGAGAAGGGAATTTATTTACAGAATTTAAACCCGATGCATAGAGAACAGTTAAGTATCTGGGATCAGATGTTCATTGCTGCTGCTAATAATGTTAGTAAATATAGGCAGGAGCTGATCAAAGAGCTTAACCCGATTATCGCTAAACATTATAAAAATATTTCTGGGCGTGATGATTTTCTGGAGATTAGTTACGAGGCGAATATCCTAGATGAAGCGAAGATGAATGAGCGACTGAAAGTTGATTTTATTCGTTCTTATACGACTTTAGGACCACACCGTGATGAAATTAATTTTATGCTGAAAGGTCAGAATGCTGGTAGCTTTGCTAGTCAGGGTGAAAAAAGAACTATAGTTCTTGCTTCTAAATTATCTGAGATTGAATTATTGAAAGCTAGACATAACTTAAAGCCGATCTTACTTCTAGATGATGTGCTCGCAGAACTAGATGAAGATAGGCAGGATCATTTACTTGATGCTGTGGATGATCAGACTCAAGTTATTATTACAACTACACATCTAGGAAAACATTTGCAAAAATGGAGCGAAAATGCTCAAATTATAAATATAGAAGCTGGAGCACTTTTAGAAGATTTAGCTGGAGTTAGTTAATAATGAAAAGAGAAAAACAAGAAGCTTTAATCCCGATAAGTAAACTGTTTTCTAAAATAACTAAGAATATTGATAAAAATAAACATCAGTCTATCTTTGAGCTGTGGAGAGAGATGAAATGGGAGAACATAGGTTTACCAGATATAGTTAGAAGAAAAACTTTTGCAGATAGAATAACTCGCGACCAAAGATTGATAGTAGGGGTTAAGCATGCTGCTTTAGCAAATGAACTTCAGTTTCATAAGCAGAATCTTTTAAACCTTTTAAATAGCTCTATTAAGACAGCTAATGCTGCGATTCACAATCGTGCTGAGTTTTCGCAGGATTATATTAAAGAGTTGCGTGGCTTAGTTTTTGAGTTGAGGTAATCTTACGATTATAGAGAGCTTGACAGTAATTTCTTTCTAGCGTCAATAATTCCTCGTTTTATTTCTCTTTGACTAAGTTCACTCCATAAATTTCCTGAAAATCTATTTGAAAGTAATTTAGGGGAGAGGTTTGCGAAGAAACTAAGTATTTTTTTATTTAAATCTTGGCTCGATGATTTTAGTTCAAATTCATCACGCATAATATTTGCATGTCTAGGCAAAGCTACTTCTTGTAAGGCTTTAAGCTCTTTGATTAATTGATCTAGAGAGATTTCATCTTTAATTGAATCTGGATTTTCAAGTCTATTATTTTTGCTTAGATATTGATCAATAAAGAAGTCTGTATCTTTTGTAATCTTGTCTTTGTCTATAAGTTTTTCATGAAGTGCTGTTCCTGGAATATGAGTAGATGATAAATCGTTTAAAACTTTAATCATTTGTGCTGAAAGACCATACTTTTTACCATGATCAACAATTGAATCATAAAGCTCTTCAAAGTTAGCTTTTATATTTTTATAACTTTGAGATTCTTCTGGAAGACTAGAGAGTAAACTTGCTACTGCTCTTGCTTCCCTTTCGATTATTGCTGCTTGAAGGTCTTCTCTTTTATTAAATAAAGTCATTAAGGCTGTTTTACTAGGAACATTTTGTTTGAAGCTTTGTTCAATAAATTGATGAATATTGTCATTTGCCATATAAATATATGGTCGTAATACTTTCAAAATTTCTGCTTTCTCATTTTTGAATATTTCTGGAGCATTTTCAAGATCAATATCTGAGTTAACTTCAGAAGTCTTTAATTTCGAGTCTTGATAACTTATGTAGTCATTTAATCTTTTAATGGCTTGCTGGAAAAATTTTAATTGTATTGAATTGGTAAGCAGATTTTTTTCTTGAGTCAGGCTAAGTTTACCAACAGAATAGTTTGAATCTAAGTTATGAATTATATTTCTAGCTAATTCTATTTTCACAGAGTTATCTTCTATGTTTTTATCTTCACTTAATTGACCAAGGTATTTGATTAATGAGTCTGGGTCATTATTGTAAATCCTTGCTATCTTTAAAGCATCCCATGAATTTATGGGTGGATCTGAATTGTTAGTTGAAGATAAAGGCCCTCCTAAGTCAGTTAGCTCTTGTTTGAACCGTTCTTCTCTTTTATCTAACTGTGCTTTGAGTTCCCGCTTCATCTTAGGTCTTTCTTCTTTGATTCTTTGTTTTGCAAGATCACTCTTAATGCGAATTTCTTCTTTCTTTTTTCTCTCTCTGTAATTTTTTCTTATTAGACTTTCTAACTGTTGTCTTAATCTAATCTGTTTATTATTTTCATACTCAGTGCTAACAGATAATATACCTGGCTGTAAGCTTAAGCTTCCATCTTTTTGCACTACTGGTATTCGAAAATTAATTACTGGAACCATTGTCTTTAGATACTTAGTAAAAGATAATAGCAAAAAATGACTTTTAAGCTAGGCTTATTTCCTAATCAAAGTCCCAGCACCTTCATCAGTGAAAGTCTCTAAGAGTAAGCTATGCTGCTGCAAGCCATTAAGAATAACAGCCTCTTTAACACCAGACTTAATCGATTTAATACAACACTCAGTTTTAGGAATCATTCCTCCCTGAACTATCCCCGTAATTACTAGCTCTTCAGCTTTAATGAGATCCATATCTTTAATAAGAGATGACTTATCATTCTTATCCATTAAAATCCCAGGAGTATCTGTCATTAAAAGTAATTTATCAGCGTTTAATCTAATTGCAAGCTCCGCTGCCATACTGTCAGCATTGATATTATAAGCTTGCCCTTCTTCATCAGGAGCAATAGAACTGATAACAGGGATCATACCTAATTTATGAATTTCATGAATTAGATCTAAGCTGGAGTTTTTAATTTCTCCGACCATGTTTCCAGCAGTGCTCGCTGAGTGTCTTTTTGCGATCATGATCCTTCCATCTCTTCCAGAAAAGCCGAAAGCCTTTGCCCCAGCTGTGTTAATGGCACTTACTAAACGTCTCTGTACTTTACCATGGAGAACCATTTCTACTACTTCCATTGTCTCTGTATCAGTGTGCCTTAAACCGTTTTCAAATTTAATTTCTTTACCTAGCTTTTCAAGCATAGTATTAATCTCTGGTCCACCACCGTGAACTAGGACGACTTTAATACCGACACTATTTAAAAGTACTAGATCGTTTATAGTACTTTTTTCTATTTCTGGGTCGGTAAGAGCAGAACCACCATATTTGATTACAAAAACCTTAGAGTGGAATTTTTGAATGTATGGCAAAGCTTCAGCTAAAACTTTTACTCTATCGATATTGGCTACTGCTAGCATCTCCTAAATCATACCCCATTTTAGGCTGTTACAAAACTCCAACTTCTGCGTTACTCTCGTCCTTAAAATGCTCATGTAATTCCATTACACTGCGCTTTTTCGTCCTCGAAAGCCTTGAATTTGGAGTTTTGTAACAGCCTCTTCTTTAATAGGTGGCAAAACTTCAAATTCTGCATCACTTAAATTTCTCAAGCGCAGCTTGAGCTGCGCTTTGCCCGGCAAGTTTTTTTGATTTCCCTGAGCCCTTGGCGATTAATTTATCTTCGAAATACACTCCTACTGAGAAGGTCATATCATGAGCTTCGCCAGTACTATTAATGATTTTAAATTCTGGTGCTTTGCCGTGTTTTGCTTGAATTTTTTCGATAACAAGAGCTTTATAATTCTTTTCAACTGAGTCTAGGATTGCATTATCGATATGTCCATCCCAAGCTTTAAGAATGAAATCTTTAGCACTAAAATAGTCTTTTTCTAAGTAAACTACTGCTATTAATGCTTCTAGAGCATCACCATAAACTGATGCGGGAATGTTTTTTTGTCCTTTTAGCATTTTTCCGATACGGACATGTTTTGATAAGCCTATCTCCTGAGATAGTGTCCCAAGTAAATCATCTGAAATTAATCTAGATCTGTATTTCGATAATTTACCTTCATCTTCATTTGGAAACTTCGCGTGTAAGTATTCACTAAAAACTAGTTTTAGAACGGCGTCTCCTAAAAACTCTAAGCGCTCATAATTTGCAACTTCAGGAAAGTCTTTAGAGAAAGACTTATGAGTTAAGGCTTGGGTTAGTAATTCAGAATGGGATAAGTTAAGTTCTTCAATAAAATTTTCAAAAAGACTAAGCATCTTTCTCAATTTTAATTAAAACTTCACCGAAAGAAATAGCTTGTGCATCGCTTACACAGATTTCGGTTACAGTACCTGAAACATCAGCTGGAAGCTCATTCATTAATTTCATAGCTTCAACGATACATAAAGTATCACCTTTCTTAACTTTATCTCCCACTTTAATGAAAGCATCAGCGTCAGGTGATGGTGCAGCATAAAAAGTACCTACCATAGGTGACTTAACTTCAAAAGTATTTGCAGAGCTTGCGCTAGCAGCTGGACTTGTAGGAGCAGTAGCTGATGCAGCCGCAGCTGTTATTGGAGCAGATCCAATAGCTGGGCTAGTAACGATTACACCAGAAGCTTCTTTTCTTACTTTGATTTTCCCCCAGTCCTCAAGCTCAACTTCAATTTCAGTTAAGTCTTGTTCTTTTAAAACTTCAGCAAGCTTTTTAATCGCTTCTACAGGTAAATTTATTTCAGTCATATCTGTCTTTTTTTCTAATGTTTTAGCCATGGTAAATGATTCTCTTTTAATTATGCTTTCACTCTATCTTGGTACTCTCTAGTTTGTGGATTTAATCTAATCTTATCTCCGATGTTTACGAAGAAAGGTACATCTACACTAGCACCAGTTTCTAGGATCGCAGGCTTAGAACCACCTGATGAAGTATTTCCTTTTTCGTTAGGTGCAGTTTCAGTAACTTCAAGCTCAATAGAGTTCGGCAATTCAGCTGTAAGAATTTTACCATCACAACTCACTACCATTACTACCATTTCTTCTTTTAGGAAGTCTGTAACGTTAGAACCTAAATCATTCTTAGATAGTTCCATTTGTTCATAGGATTTCATATCCATAAATGCATAGTTGTCACCACTCTGGTAGAGGTATTGCATTTCAGTTTTCTCTACATGAGCTGGTTTGAATTGTTCATTCATTCTGAATGAAGCTTCGATGGTTTTTTTATTGTTTAAATTCTTTAATTTAGTCCTAACGAATGCAGCACCTTTTCCTGGTTTTACGTGAAGGAATTCTACTACTTGATAAAGGTCACCTTTCCATTCTAGGGTTAAGCCGTTTTTGAAATCAGTGGGTGTATACATAAGCTAGAGTTATTTTAACACTTTTGAAACGGAAACTTTAATCTATCTTCACAGGGAAATAAATAGTCTCTTCAGAATCGAGTGGATTAATGATTTTGAGCTGATAATTACTAAGTTTATTCATACTTCCTAGGCTATATATTAGTGTTAAATTTTTTTTAGAGTTGCCATTAATCTCGAAATTATTTTGATCAAAACTTGAAAGTAGAGGATTGAATAAAAATTCTTGGGAGCTTTGCTGGTCGACTAGAACTAAGTCGCTTATATCGAAATCAATTCCAGAGTAATTCTCTATTTCTAAATTTAATGCAAGTGAAGCACCAAAGTTATAAGAATGAATTTTTTTACAGTTTTCTATGGTTAAATTGATTCCTATAGTTTCAGCATTTATAGCTTCTTTAACTATTGCATCTGGGAAAAGTTTGTCTATAAGTTCAAAGTCTTCTAAAACTTTAAGTTTCATTTTGCTACCACTTGGGATCTGAGAGATAGTTTTATTTTTTTTAGTTGAGTCGTAGGCTCCTTTCACTACACCTATGCCAGCAGCTGCTAAGACAGAAAAACCATTAGTTATAGCCATTAGTGGCAAGCCACCATACTCAAGGCTATCTACTGTAGCTACGATAGAACCTGCAACTATATTGGAGGTAGCTTTTAAGATACTATTACTTTTTAGTTTCGCTTCAATATTTTGATTTTGTTTATCAATATCTAGCTTTAATTTTCCTGAACACCTTATATGCTGGCCATGTGCTCCATGTATAGCTTTTAAGTCTAAGTAAGCATTTTTATCTTCTTCAAGTAATTTATTGGGGTCGAAATGAAGCTCTGTCTCTAAATAAGAATTTTTGGGAACTTGTAACTCAATAGCTAATTTTTCTGGGATTTTAAACCTAATAGTAGCTCCATTTAGTAGGAGGTCTTCTTTAATAGATTCAGTTACTAAAAGCTCAAGATGTTCTCTTTTCGGTTTTTCTGATTTTTCCTCATGCTCAATTTTTAATTTGAACTTTTCTTGTTGAGGAGCTTGGGATATAGCAGTAGCGTGAAGCCCAAAAACATCACTAGAGTTAGTGATTAAAATCAATGAAATAAATATTCTTAAAATATTTGAAAATTTACTCATTTGTCACTAGTCATGATGACACGTTTTATATCTTTATGTGCTAATATTTTTTAACGCGATACAAAGCGACCGCGGAAGCGTAGCTCAGCCGTAGTTGACGCAAGTCAACATAACTGAAGAAAGCACAAGGTGCTCTAATCAGATGAGCTACAGAGAAGTAAAACTCTTAAAAATTACACCCAACTCGCGGAGGCGTAGCTCAGCTGGTTAGAGCACCTGTCTGTCACGCAGGGGGTCGAGGGTTCGAGTCCCTTCGTCTCCGCCATTATTTAA
>CALBDR010000277.1 GCA_937927525.1 uncultured Candidatus Melainabacteria bacterium | reverse complement strand
GAGTACTAATACTTGAGGGTCACCCAGTTCGGGGCTAATATTCTCAACGGCAGGAATTGCAAAGGCAATGGTTTTTCCTGTTCCTGTTTGTGCTTGTCCGATTATATCTCTACCGTCAAGCAAGGCAGGTATCGCTTTAGTTTGGATAGGTGTTGCTTCTGAAAAGCCCATTCTATCTAAAGTAGATAAAGTTTCTGCGGATATGTTTAGTTCGTTGAATTTAGACAAGACGGGACAATCTTAGCAGATATCAAAAAAAAATACTGATTTATTCTTGATTTGTGATACAATGCTTACAAATTAACATAATACGATGGATGAGTCATTACAAAGTTTAGCTGTGCAGAGGTTTAAAAACAGTTTAGATCTAGTTTCTACGCCCAAGCAAATTAAAGAAATACAGAAGCATGAACAGCTTGGTGAGAAAGCAGCAGTTACTGCTGCAACTAATGATGGTGGTGCTAAAGCTAGTGAGCTTGCTCTAGAAGATCCAGGTATTAATCAAATTACTCTTCAAGGAAAAGAGTGGATGCCTCCTAAGGAAAGACAGTATTTAAATGCTGCTATGCAGCTTAAAGGACACAATGAAGCAAGTGTTGATGAATTAATAGATAAATTAACTTTAAGCTTTGAAGCAGCGTTGAATCCTCGTGATGTTAAATTACTCGAACAGGGATCTTTTAAAAGTTTAAATGATTTAATCGCAGATAATATTGCCTTAAACCGTGGAATGGTCATTGTTAATAAGGTAGATGATGGAATCTGGAATGACTTTAAAGCTGTGGTGAAAGAATTTGCACAATATGAAAAAGCTAATAATCTTGAAAAGTATTCTGATATGCCAGAAGTAGATGTTTTCGATACTGATGTTAATGCTCAATTGGCTCCTGGAATGCTGAAGACTTTAAATAAAGAAAATCCTGAGCCTCGCTATGAATTAAAGGATATTCAAAAATTTCTTAATACCTTAAATAAAATCTTAGCTGCTAATGTTGATGATAATATTTTGCAATCTTATAATACAGAAGATGGTCTCGTTGATTTATATAAATCTTTAAGTAATGACTCTATGCAAAGAGATATTAAGAGAATGCTTTTAAATAAAGGTGAAGAGGTTAATATCTTTAATGCATTATTAACTACTATGGAAGAGGTCGTTAAGAAACAAACTAAAGCAGAAGAATCCCCTGAAACGTCTCCTATTCTTGGGGAAATCGAATCTGCTGAGCTCAGAAAAGTTCTAGAGATTTTAATACCTGATATAGCTGAGATTGATTCTGCTAGTGCCTTAGAGACTGCTTTAGAGAAGGTAGATAATTTTGCTTTAAATAGAGCTCTTTTAATAAATAAGCTTGAGAGAGCTGATTTGGAAGCTGCTATTGCAAAATTACTTGTTACAGAAAAGGTTTATTAAGTGAACTAAATAGTTATCTTATGTTTGATTTGAAAATGTCCCAAAAATTATTTTCATCAAAAACTCTAAATTCAAAAGTTGCTAAGCAAATTGATCTAGCTAAGCATCGTAGTAAAAAAAGTTCGCCTATATAAATAAAATACGCAATAAAGACAGTCATTTTATAAATTTAAAAAAATGGTAATAAAATAAGAATTATGAGTTCTCATACTAAAAATATTGACATAGTAGAGCATTTTGATGAAAAGCGAGCAGCTGATTACGATCAAGACATACTTTCATTTATTCCTGGTTATGATTTGATTCATGAATCTAACTTAGCTTTGTTTAGAGAGAAGAACTTGAGTGCGCCTAGTGTCTTGGTTGTTGGTGCAGGTACTGGCAAGGAGTCTATTTTGCTTGCAGGTGAGTCACCTAATGCAAAAATTACAGCCATTGACCCATCTCAAGCTATGCTTGAGGCTCTGAAGCTTAAGGCGGAGTCATTAAAGTTGAATAATATTAGTTTTGTGAATGATTATGTCGTGAATTTAAAGGGAAAAACTTTTAATTTTGCAAATTCTATTCTTGTAATGCATTTTTTACCTGACAGGGGAGAAAAATTAGATTTTCTAAGAGATATTTATAAACGTTTAGAGCCCATGTCTGAACTTATTCTCGTCGATTTTATGAAATTAGAGGATGAGTGTCAAGATCGCGTGATTATGCAGGCAATGAAAAATTATCAGATGAGTATTAGTCCGACTCCAGAGAAAATTGACGAAGCTCATGAGAAAATTAAAACTCATTTACATAGAATTACTGAAGCACGTCTATCTGATCTTGCTGATAAAGCAGGCTTCTATAGACCTATTAAGTTCTTTCAATCTTTTCTTATAAGTGCTTATATTCTTAGGAAATAGTTTTCGTATTAATGACTTCTGGAAGTTTTGCATAGAGACTAATTCCACGTGCAGCCATAAATACAATCATTGATAACCATAGCCCGTGATTGCCTATTAATGAAGGTAATGTTTTCATTGAAAGAAAATATACTCCAAAGGAGATAATCATCATGTTGCGCATAGAGCGAGTTGCTGTTGCGCCTAAAAATATGCCATCTAGTTGGAAACACCAGATACTCACAATCGGCATTATGATAATCCAGATTAGATATTTAAATGCTTCATTTTTTACTTCACTTAAATTTGTTAAAAGTGAAACGATATTTTCTCCGAAAACTAGATAAAGTAGAGAAAATACTAGAGCGAAGTTAACAGCAAAAAGTGTGGTAACTTTAATGCACTGCTTAAGTTTACTTTGGGATTTTTGTCCTAGGGCTTCTCCTACTAAAGCTTCAGCTGCATTTGAAAAACCATCTAGGGCATAGCTTAAAAACCAGAATAAATTTAATAATACAGTGTTACTTGCTAGAACTAAGTCTCCTTGCTTAGCGCCTTTAGCTGTGAACCAAGAAAAGGCTATGAAAATTAAAATGGTACGGATGAAGATATCGTTATTGAGAGAGAAAAGCTTCTTAAGTTTATTCATTTCGAGTAATAGTTTTGTCGACTCATTACCGAGGTATTTCTTCAAGTCGTCTTTTACTATATAAAAGATACTGAGTAAACCTATTAAACAAAAGCTTGTCTGTGAGACTATTGCTGCGTAAGCTACGCCATAAATGTTTAATTTATAAATTAAAACTAGGCTTAGAGCTAAAGCTATATTTAAGAGATTCATACCGACTCTAAGTAGTAAAGCAAGCTTAGGCTTTTGTGAACCATAGAGCCAACCTAAAATTACATAATTACAAAAAACAGCTGGAGTAGCCCAAATTCTTATACGAAAATAGTCTGCAGCTAGAGCTTCTAATTCAGGGCTTCCATCAAGGAAATAAAAAGTTATGTCAGAGATAGGCTTCTGGAGTATTACTATGATTAGCCCTAGAATTATTGCGACTAGTAAATTTCTAATTAAGATATGAAGTAATTCTTCATTATTATCAGCACCAAAAGCTTGGGCGCTAAGACCAGTAGTAACTTTCCTAAGGAAAGAAAAGCCCCAATTTATAAACTGTAAAGCTACGACACCTAGCGCAACAGCTGCGATGAATTCTGAACTTTCTAAATGACCCAGTACGGCGATATTAGTCGCACCTATCATCGGAATAGAAATATTTGCAAGAATAATCGGCCAAGATAAATTCCATACTTTTAAATAACTAATATCTTTGTTTTCTTGCACCTGCTATCCTTAACTTTAATTTTAACTAAAGAATTCTTGATTACTGTCTATAATTAATAAGTATTAATAATGGAACTATTTAATTCTGAATTGGTTTGTTTAATTTCACTGATGTTAGGTGCTGGAGCACTTGCTGGCATAGCTGCTGGTCTTTTTGGTATTGGTGGTGGCTTAATTGTAGTTCCTGCTTTAATAATGTTTTTCCCTATGCTAGAGGTACCTGCTGAGCATGTGGTTCATATGGCGATAGGGACTTCTCTATCTACTATTATTTTCACTTCTTTTAGATCAGCTCAAGCTCACCATAAAAAAGGATCTGTAGATTTTCATATTATTAAGATTTGGTGGATATGGTTAGTAGTGGGAGCCGTGCTGGGAATTCTTTTTGCTGCAAGTTTAAAAGCGAAAACTATTATGATTTTATTTGCTTGTTTTCTTTTTATACTTTCATTTAAATTTATTTTCCCTAATATCTTTAAAAAAATTAAATTAGGTGATGAAATGCCAGGTGGTTTTTTATTGGCGATTCTAGGAATCTTTTTAGGTTCTAGCTCTGCTCTTTTCGGTATCGGTGGAGGATCAATTTCAATAATGATTATGAGTCTCTATGGAACTGAGATTCATAAAGCTATAGGAACAGCTTCTGCTTTAGCTATTCCTATAGTTCTCCCTGGAGCAATTGGTTTTGCGATTATGGGTTGGGGACAAGAGGGGCTTCCTGTAGGCTCACTTGGCTTTGTGAGCTTAATTGGTTTAGTAGGGATAGTTATTACTTCTATGCTTACAGCTCCACTAGGAGCAAAGCTTGCCCATAAGTTAAATCCTGTTACGATGAAAAAAGTTTTTGGTTTTTATATTTTGTTTACTGCACTCAATATGTTTAGGAAAAATTTATTTTAGTATAGGTTTATGATAATGCGAATTATAAGTCTCTGTATACTTTTAATTACTCTTAGCTCCTGTCAGCGTCCGCCTCAACAAGTCGCAGTTAGTTCAGGTGATAAGTATGCAAGTGAAGTTGCTTTAGAGATTTTGAAAAAAGGTGGCACTGTGATTGATGCTTTTATTGCAGCGAACTTTGTTTTAACTATGACTGAACCTGGAGCTTCTGGAATTGGTGGAGGATTTATGGGGATTTATTATGATGTTGCTAAATCTCAATTTTTTGCTATTGATGCTAGGGAGACTCAGGCAGCGAGACATCAAAATTTTGATTTGTTAAAAAAAGAATTAAATTCTAATAATTGGTCTGATTCTAAAGCTGCAATAGGTATTCCAGGGGAAATTGCTGGGATGGCTTTACTGTACCAAGAGTTTGGTACTTTGTTGTTAGCAGATTTGATTGATCCAGCAATCAAAATTGCTGAGGAAGGTTTTATTGCTTCTGATTATTTTATAAAGTCTCATGAAAAATTTAATGTTGATATTGATTCTCGAGCGGGCTCTAAAGTTTTAAGTCCTGATTTTGCTAAGACTCTTAAACTCTTAAAAGAAAATGGTTTGATGAGTTTCTATAATGGTGAAATAGCTGATGCCATAGAAGCCTATACCGAAGGATGGATTTCTAAAGATGGTTTGAAAAATTATCGAGCTTTGTTTAGAAGACCTGTGAAGTATACTTGGAAAAACTCTCATGGTGAAAAATATTACTTTCTTTCTGTGGGTTTACCATCTGCTGGTCCATTAATTATTAAACAGTTTTTAAAAGAACTTGATCCGCATGAATATAGTTACGGTCTTTTATCTCAGCTGAAGGAATATCGCAAGTCTATTGGTCCAGCTTTGAGATGGCGTTTAGAGCATGCTGCTGATCCTGATTTTAGAAAATTTGATTGTGAGCCTGACCCTGTTTTTAGAGATAGAGGAACTTCGCATATTAGCCTCTATGATAGTTACGGTAATATTCTTTCAGCTACCATGACTATACAAAGACCTTTTGGGCATCAAAAAAAATTGCCTGGTTATGGATTTTACCTGAATAATGAACTCACTGATTTTAGTAAGGATTTAAATTCATGTAATTCTTTTGCTGATCATAAAATGCAAAGGTTAAAAGCTAAGTATCGAACTAATTATGAAGAAGTTGCTTATATGCACTATGGTGAAAAAAAACCTTTAAGCTCTATGAGCCCTATGATAATTTTTGGTCCAGATTCTGAAGTCTTGGTGACTGGGGCTACTGGAGCTTGGACTATTTTTAGTTCTGTCTTAGAGACTAGTCTTGAGATTATTGATAAAAAGTATAATCCACAGAGGGCTATTAATGATCTTCGTTTCTATACCTCAAATAATAAAACTATTTATTATGATGGTTATATCCCACGTGATGAAAAAACTAGTCTTGAAGAATATATAAGCGAGAATAAGCTTGAGCTTAAGAAGTTCCCAGTACCAGCTGCTGTAAATCTTGTGCATATGAAAGGCAGAGTTTTAAATGCTTATAAAGATTATAGGAAGGGAGGCTCAGCGCTTGTTAGTCAAATTTAATAACAGTTACATCAAATTACCGGAAAAATTTTACGGAAAAGTTTTACCGGAAAAAGTTCCTGAAGCTAAATTGATTAAGTTTAATTCGAAGTTAGCAGAAGACTTAGAATTAAATATAGAAGATTTAAGTGAAGATGATTTAACTGAATACTTCTCAGGTAATAGAATTTTTGATGGCTCAGAACCTATAGCTTTAGCTTATGCTGGACATCAATTCGGTCACTTTGTTCCACAGCTAGGTGATGGAAGAGCGATACTTTTAGGGGAAGTCTTAAGTACTAAGCTTGGCAGAAGAGATATACAGTTAAAAGGTTCAGGTCAAACTCAATTCTCTAGGGCTGGTGATGGTAAAGCTGCTATAGGACCAGTTTTAAGAGAGTATCTTGTAAGTGAGGCTATGCACGCACTAGGGGTTCCTACTACCCGTTCTTTATCTGCTGTTAGTACAGGTGAAGATGTTTACCGTGAAACTATTTTACCTGGAGCTATTTTAACTAGAGTAGCTTCTAGTCATATAAGAGTCGGAACTTTTGAGTATTTTGCTGCACGTGAAGATTTAGAGTCAATTGAGGTCTTAGTTGATTATGTCATAGACAGGCATTATCCTGAGATTAAAGATTTAAGTAATAAATACTTAGCATTACTTGAAGCTGTAGGAGAGAAGCAAGCAGAGCTTGTCTCTTCTTGGATGAGTCTTGGATTTATTCATGGAGTAATGAATACTGACAATATGTCTATTGCTGGTGAGACTATTGATTATGGTCCTTGTGCGTTTATGGAATTTTATAATCCTGCTACTGTATTTAGTTCTATCGATCACTATGGGCGTTACGCCTATGCTAATCAAGGCTTCATTGCACAGTGGAATCTTTCTTGTCTTGCAAATACCTTACTTGGTTTTATTGATGCTGATCGTGAGACTGCTATTGAACAGGTGCAAGATCTTTTAGCTAAATTCAAAGAAAGTTTTAGTACTAAGTTAAGAGCTAAGCTTTTAGCGAAAATTGGAATTATAAATGAAGAAGATGGTGATAGGGAACTGCTCCAAGACTTCTTAGAACTGCTCCAAGAAGATAAAGTTGATTTCACGTTAGCTTTTAGGTATTTAGCTTCAGCTTTAGAGGATGATTCTGGAAAGAATAATTTTGTGGATTTGTTTGGTAAGCTTGCTAGTGGCTTAGATGAATGGTTCAGTAAATGGCAGCAAAGGCTAAAAGATTCAGAGCAAGACTTTGAAAGTATTAAAAAGTCTATGAATACTGTGAATCCGATTTATATTCCCAGAAACCATAAAGTAGAAGAAGCTTTAGCTTCAGCTCAAAGTGGTGACTTTAGTCTCTTTGAGAAAATGAATGAAATTCTTTCTAATCCTTATGAGGAGCAAGTTGGAGCTGAAGAATATTCTCTGCCTAATAAAGATAAATCTTTTCAATATAGAACTTTCTGTGGGACTTAAGGGCTCACTGGAAAATATTAATTTAAGTGCTTTAAGCTTAGCTCCATAGCTTTTTGACCTAGATAGACATAAAAAATAACGAGTGGACTCATGAAAATAAAGCTGCTAATGGTATAGCTCAGCGTCGAGATTTTAGTTAAGCCGAAAACAAAATTCAGGATGGTAAATGGAAAGAAAGGAAAGAGGCGAGTGAAAGCCACAAATTTCCAGCCGTGTTTATCGATACCATCTTTTATTTTCACTATATGCCCCTGAGCATTTTCTTCTACCCATTTCTGGGCTAGGTATCTTCCCGTAAGGAAAGCTAGTGTGGAACCTATGGTGCAGCCGATTAAAACATAAACTGTGCCATAAAATAAGCCGAAGAGGGCACCACCAATTAAAGTCAGAATTACATTCGGGAAAAAAACGACAGGAGCTATAGCATAAATGCTCATGAAAATTAAAGGTGCTAAGACTCCTTGAGAATCAATGAAAGTTTTTATATTTTCTTCTGTAAGAAATTCTCTGTAGTGATAGATAGTCGCTGCTGCAATTAAAAGCAGAAGGAAAATAAGTGTTTTGATGATGGTTTGATATCTTTCCAACTAGATTTATTCTAGCTCATTGCTCTTAATTTATTATTGAATTACAATCAAACCATGCTTCCTAAAAAATATGGCACTAAAGTTTTATTAGTTTTTATCTTTGCTTAGGCTTTAGCATTAGTATCTCTATTAGGGGCTTATCAGTTTGCTTGAAGTCAGGCTTGGACTGAAGAGTATGGTCTAGCTATTTTTGAAGTTAAGAAATTTGATTTAGGTTCTTTTCACTTTCCTCAATTGCATTTTGAGTATTCAGGTTTGCTAGCTGAGCTTTATTTATTTTTGCTTATTGGGGTAATGTGGCTGGCGACAGTTTTAATCGCCAGGAAAAATGTTCAAGCTATTTTAGAAACTACTACGAAAAGAAACTCAGCTATAGTTTTTAGTTTTATAATTTTTTGTTTTGTTGCTTACTATCATTATTCTATTAATGATTTCGGTATATCAGGTCCAGTATCCCTGGCGGAGCTTAAAGGCATAGACTTGCATTCTGAACTTTTCTTTAAAGAATGTTATTTCCCCTATGCTTTTTATTTCCCTTATTCAGCGATGATGTACAGTCTTTATAAAGTAAGTTTCTTCGTGATCTTTTTTAATATTACTTTTAATCTGATTAATAAGCTTACAGAAACTGCTGAGAATAAATATTCAGGGCTAGATGATTTCCAGAATACTTATGATCACGATGTTGCAGTATACTTCAATTCTTTAAATAATGAACTCAGTAAGTTTTCATTATTGATTAGTTTCCCTTTAGTGCCGATAATGTTTTTAAAAACCTTCACTAAGATTAGTTATGCTGATTTTGCATTGGAGTCAATATATGCCTTCGCTTTGACTCCGATATTTCTAGCTTTAGCTTTAATTTTATTTTTGCTATATCAGTATAATAACTTCTTTAATCAGCTGGAGAGTATCGGGGTAGAGCTAGGTTTAGGTTTCTCTGCTCCAGAAATAGAAAGAATCCAGAGCTATAAAAAGCTTGGATTCTTTTATAAGTTTATTAATAAATCTAATCTAATTTTACCTTTTACATTAGGTTTAGTTAATTTTATATGGTTGCATGTTTAGATATGGCTTTTCGAGAATAAAACCTTGTTTTAATATCCATCACATCATCACTTTGGATTTTATGATCTATCCAATTTAATACTGGTAATATAACTTGATCTAACTCTACTAAATCACTTTTATGTAAATCGTGCCTAGGCATACTTTTACTAAATTTAGGAATTTCTAATACATTTTCTGCTTCATTTAAGAAGACTTCCCGAGCAAGCCTAACCCCAATAATTCTCATGGGACAGTTGTCTACATCTTTTGGACATATTACTCTACCGGTATCATGTAATATAAGAGAGGTATTTTTTGGAAGACTCTCTTTATGAGGAGTGATTATAAAATGTCCTGGATGGCTGGTAGATCTATATAATTTAGCTGAATTACTAGGAAAGCTACTTGCTCTAGACATGATGGCAACTTTCCTTCCCTTTCTGTTGTTAGAACGCGTTGGTTGGCGGAGCCCCATTTCAATGATAAGTTTTCTAAAATCCATTTTTGAGAATATTTCTCAATAATACAGTGGTGTGATCAATTCGAAAAGCTAAAAATGAAATTAACTTAAATAAATTGAAATTTTCTATTAAATTAAACAATTCTCAGCTTTAATTCTTTCCTGTAGGTAAGTTAAGCGGCTTGAAGCAAGTGGGTGAGTACTTATATATTCCAGGATCTTAGGTGATTGGTCTCTTTCTGACATTGTTTGAAAAAATTCTAATTTCCCAGGTTGTTTACAATAAAGCTTATTCATTAATTCTACAGCGAAAATATCAGCTTCTTTTTCTTTCGAGCGGCTATAGTGAAGACTATGCAAGCGATCTACTCCATGAAGTATTCTATTACCACCAAATAGATAATACCCCATAAGTGAAGAAAGGCTTTGTCTTGCGATACTTTTCCAAACATGATGTTCTTCGATATGTCCTAATTCATGAGCAATCACAAAGGCTAGGGCAGTTTCGTTTTCAAGAAGTTCTATAAGAGCAGTGTTAACTACAATATTCTTACCTAAACTTGCGTATGCATTTATTTGAGGCGATTCTATTACATTAATTTTATAGTCATCAATATCTTCGTCTATTTCTTTGACGAACTTATTAAATATTTGTTGTACTTTTTCTTGCTCTGAACTTAAATTTAACTTTGTTTTATAAGTACTTTGATTTCCTCTTTGCTCTTGAGCTTTACTTGCTGGAATTAACAATAAAACAGGAATGATTAAGTAAATTAACGCAGTTTTGAAATTTAACTTCATGCATTTGATATTATCATTTACATGCTTAAAAAAATTCCTAGTTGGGCTATAGTTTTGGTAGTAATTTTAGTGATAATGATGTCTTTTTCTGGGACATATAACCAGATGGTGACTTTAAGTGAAGGTGTGGAAGCTAAATGGTCTCAAGTCTTAAACGTCTACCAAAGAAGAGCAGATTTAATTCCTAATATCGTTGAGACGGTTAAAGGTTATGCTGCTCATGAAAAAGAAACTTTATCAGCTGTGATTGAAGCTAGGTCTAAGGCTACCCAGATGCAAGTGAATGTGGAAGACTTGAATGCAGAAACTTTTGCTAAATTCCAGGCTGCTCAGAAGCAGATGTCTGGTGCACTTTCGCGTTTAATGGTAGTTATGGAAAGATATCCAGATCTTAAAGCGAATCAGAATTTTCTTGCTTTACAGACTCAGCTAGAAGGAACTGAAAATAGAATTACTAATGAAAGACGTATCTTTAATGAGACAGTGAAACTTTATAATACTTATATTAGAAAATTACCTCAGAGTTTAATCGCAGGAATTACTGGTTTTGAGAAAAAACCATACTTTGAAGCTGAAGAATCTGTAAAAGAAGCTCCTAAGGTAACTTTCTAATGAAGGATATTGAGAATTTTCTAAGTAGTGAAGAGCAAGAATTGATTGCTCAGAAGATAGATGAGATAGAAGCTTTAACGGATGCTGAGCTTAGGGTTCATGTTGAAAGTCACTGTAAGGTTGACCCTGTGAAAAGAGCTGCTAAGGTTTTTCATGAGCTAAAAATGGATAAAACGAAAGAACGTAATGGAGTTTTATTTTATGTAGCTGTGAAAGATCATAAGCTTGCTGTTTGGGGAGATGAGGGTATTGATAATGAGCTAGGTCAGTCTTTTTGGGAGGAAGAGATTGAGATTCTTGTTCGTAACTTTAAAGAAGCTAAGTATTCTCAGGGCTTGATTTTAGCAATTGAGAAAATTGCAGATAAATTAAAAGTTTTATATCCATTTACTGGGCATAAGAATGAACTCTGTAATGAGATTTCTTTGGGGGAATAAATGATGAAAAGAAGTAATTTTTACTCGATACTTTATGTATTTTTAACTGTGGCTTTTTTAATGATAGTTAGCTCTTCTGTTAACGCTTTAAAAGCTGAGAGCCTATTACCTGAAAGACCAGCTAATGATAAGCTTGTTTTTAATTTATCTAGTCAGTTCCCTAATTTTTTATCTGCTCAAGAACAGAATGCATTAAATCTGAAACTAAGTGGCTTTGCTAGAGAAACTTCTAATCAGATTGTGATTTTAGTTATAGATTCATTTTCAGGTATGGAAGTGAATGATTTTGCCACCCAGCTTTTTAATAAATGGGGTATAGGGCAGGATGATAAGAATAATGGACTACTACTTTTAATAAAACCTACTGTAGAAGAGGGTGGAAGAAAGATTTATATTAGTGTCGGTTATGGTTTGGAATCAGCTGTTCCTGATTTGATGGCTAAAAGAGTGATTGATGAGATCATTAGCCCTAGTTTTAAAGCTGCAAATTTTTATGCTGGCTTAGATAAGTCTACTGATGTGCTTATGAGTTTAGCTATTGGGGAATTTGATGAAAAAGTTTTAACTAGAGATAGTAATAAAGGTGGGGCTTTACTATGGGTACTCTTTATTCCATTCATGTTTATGTTCTTCTCAGAAATGTTTCTTTCTAGAACAGGTGAAAGTTTAGATATTTCTAAAAAAGGTCTTAGAAGAAGACATGGGGCTTATTATCTACCATTTTTTTTAGGTTCACCTTATAGCTACCATGGAAGATCGTCTGAATTTGGTGGATCATCAGGAGGTGGCTTTGGTGGTTTCGGCGGCTTTGGCGGTGGAATGTCTGGTGGTGGGGGAGCCGGAGGCTCTTGGTAAGATAAGAATGATGTGAATTTTTGATAATTAGGGTTCCTCACCTTGATTTTGTTTTATTAGGGTGCTAAATTTTTTTATGTCAATGGAGACATATGCAAGCTACATTAGATGAATTAATAAAACCCCATTCATTATTAAGATCCTATAATGCCATATACCCAGGAGCTACATTTAAACCACAAAGAAATGAGAATTATATTGTTCATCCGCATATTTTAAATAGTAAGAGAACTTTACCGAATCCGGAGGTTAATTATGATCCAGGAAAGCGAATAGGTAAGGGACCTTTAGAAAAGTTTATTTTTAAACAGAATCTACTTTCACCTAAAGATTACCAAGAAATTGCTAGGGAACTTCAAGAGACCTTAAAAATACCTATCCATAAAGATCTTGCTTATGCCTCTAATGGAGGTACTCACCAATCAGTCTGGGGTAGAGATATGGCGGCAATAGCTCAGGCTAAACGCAGTACAGGCGATCTTATGGAAGAGTATCTTGCTGGGAAAATGATGAATGCTTTATATGCAGCATATAATTCTTATAATGAAAGACAGAAAATGCATGGCTTAAATGGGGTTAATGGTCAGTCTAATTGGGCTCCTGAAGATGGTAATGCAAATAGAACAGTTATGTCCACTAAATTTAGTGTTAATGATCAGGGAGACTTAACTGATCTTGACCACCCTTGGGGGCATCAACAACTGGATGCTTTCGGGTATTTCTTAAATGAACTAACGACTTTAGCTAAAAAGGGGACTTTTGATTTAAAAGCAAAAGATATTGATGCTAGAGCAAAACATGGTGTACCTGAGAACGAAGAATCTTCTCTAGTCGGTATGGTAAGAATGTTGAAAAATATTAACTATACTGATACTAATGATTTGGGTGCCTGGGAGTCGCATTGGCAGAAGGGAAGATTATCAAGCATAGCGGCTGTAGTCAGTGGTTTAGTCAGTGTTAAAGAATACATGCAGAATAAGAGTGATAACGAAATTCCTAAAATAGATAATCCTGAAATATATTTAAATAGACAAAGATTTGAACATGAACTAGATGATGCAATTGCTCAAGGAAAGGAACTTATTCAAAGAAGATTAAATGAAGAGATACTTCATGAAGTTCCTTTTATTGAGGGTAAACAAGCTGCTAGAACAGCAGATGCTGCTATGTTATTTATGCTAAGTATCGCTGATCCTGAAAAGATCGGTATATCAGCTCAGCAAGAGAAGAAAATTTTAGAGTCAATTTATACTTTGATGGGTAAGCTTGGTTTTAGGCGCTTTGCTGATGATAACTACATGTCTAAGAATTGGCATGTTAACCATTGTGATCCTAAACAGAACCATAATGGTGAATTCGGTAAATTAGAAAAGCCAGAGGATGCAGCTGAGTGGAGTATGTTTGATCCATACTTAGCTACTGTTAACTTTAATATTTTTATGCGCTCAGTCGATAATTTGAATACTCCTGACTGGGCAGCTTTTGCAAGAGCAGATCAACACGTTAGAAGAGCACTTACTCACGTTACTCCAGAGCATTTTTCTTTTGATCGTAATAATTGTGAATATGGAGAGGATGGTGGGCATCAATGTAATATCATCACTAATCATATTAAGCCTCAACAAGTTCTAGAAGCACATTTCAAGATTACTGATAAAAATGGTAATGAGGCTTATATGCCTGGTGAAAATGTTGGTTTGAATTGGACTAAAGCTGCTATGTCACAGATGTTAAGTGCTGGAGCTAAAGCTGCAACTGTTTATAAGGAGATTGCACCTAAGTACAGGAAGGTCTTTGGTGAATTTTTGAAGAATTTTAATTA